>JAZSQN010000023.1:0-15243 GCA_045537995.1 Congzhengia sp.
CTTCTTTTCCACCCATATAAGGTCTTAAAGCCTCAGGAATTTTTACACTGTATTTTTCTCCGTCAAACATTAAATTGTTTTCCAAAAATGCAATCAGCATTCTCGGAGGAGCAACAACAGTATTATTAAGCGTGTGCGCAAAATACTTCTTTCCGTCTTCGCTTTTAACCCTGATACCTAATCGTCTTGCCTGAGCATCTCCTAAGTTAGAACAAGAACATACTTCAAAATATTTCTGTTGTTTGGGAGACCAAGCTTCAACATCGTATGATTTAACCTTTAAGTCTGCCAAATCTCCTGAACAACACTCCAATGTTCTTACAGGAATATCTAACGAACGGAACAACTCTACGCTATAGCTCCACATCTTATGAAACCATTCCATACTATCTTCAGGTTTACATACAACAATCATTTCCTGCTTTTCAAACTGATGTATACGGTAAATACCGCGCTCTTCTATGCCGTGTGCATTTTTTTTTTTTTTAAAATAGGGTGAATAGCTTGTAAGCGTTAAGGGGAGATCTTCTTCCGCAGTCATTGTGTCAATAAATTTACCTATCATAGAATGCTCACTTGTGCCAATCAGATAAAGGTCTTCTCCCTCTATTTTGTACATCATAGCATCCATTTCTTCAAAGCTCATAACACCTGTTACAACATTGCTTCTTATCATAAATGGAGGAATATGATATATAAAGCCCTTATCTATCATAAAATCACGGGCATAAGACAGCACCGCACTGTGAAGTCTTGCAATATCGCCCATCAGGTAATAAAAACCTTCGCCAGCAACTCTGCCTGCTGACTCTTTATCAATTCCTGAAAACTTTTCCATAATATCCATATGATAAGGAATTTCAAAATCAGGAACGCTTTTTTCTCCAAACTGCTCTACCTCGACATTTTCCTCATCATTTTTTCCTATCGGAACTGAACTATCTATAATGTTAGGAATTGCAAGCATTATCTTTCTTATTTTTTCTTCTAAAACGCTTTCTTCTTCTGCTAGAGCTTTTAACTCTTCAGCCTGGTCAGAAACTACCTTCTTCATCGCTTCTGCTTCATCGCGCTTACCTTGTCCCATCAAGGCTCCGATTTCTTTACTTATTTTATTTCTGTTTGCACGAAGGCTGTCTGCTTTGCCTGTAACTTCCAGCTTTCTATTATGCAATTCAATTACTTCATCAACAAGTGGAAGCTTATGGTCAGAAAACTTCTTTTTAATGTTTTCCTTTACTAATTCAGGATTTTCTTTGACAAATTTTATGTCTAACATTTATATCTTCTCCTCTGAAAAATCATATTAATTAATATACCATATTTTAACTTAAGTTTCAACATTCTTTTTTTATTTTTTTCTTTTTTTAGAAACAATAATCGCAATAACTTTAAGAAAAAACGGGCGAAGCCAGGCTGTGTTCATCCAAAAAACTTTATAAAGTTTATATAAAACACTGTCGCAAGATATATATCTTCCCTTTCTGTAAAAGCCCGTTGCTACCGCTACCACCTGATTTGGATATACAGGGTACTCAATCTTTTGTTCGTAATCACCGCGCGCTTTATATGCTCCGTCTTTTTCTCCTACTAATCTATGGAGAATGTATTCTCCATTTTCTCGTCTGTAAAGAGGAACATCCCCTTTTTTTATTTTCTCTGCCTTAGTTAGTACCACGCTATCACGATGACTCGAAATAAGCGGATACATACTATAGCCCGTCACCTTAATCTTAACACTTCCACCGCCTGATACAACAGATTCTATAAGAGGGTATAAGGTTTCCATATCAGTTTTTACAATTTCACTCACACTATTTCCCCTCCCTCATTTTTATAAAAAAATCTGCAAGTATCTTTTTGCACTCCGTTTCCTCTATACCGCCATAAACTTCAGTTTTATAATCAAAGCATTTTTCACGCATCACATCGGTTTTACCTCCGCATGCACCGCTTTTTGTGTCATATGCTCCAAAATACACTTTATCAATTTTAGAAAGCGCACACGCTCCTATACACATCGCACACGGTTCTAATGTCACATACAATTCACAGCCCTTAAGATTTTTTGTTTTCAATAATTTAAGCGCTTTATCTATAACAAGAATTTCTGCATGATGCATAGGATTGTTGTTTGTTTCAACTAAATTATGGGCACGGGCAATAATTTTACTATCATTTACTATTATTGCACCAACAGGAACCTCGCCGCAAAGAGAAGCCTTATTTGCCTCAACTATTGCCTCTTGCATAAATTTATTCACGCTCTGCCACCTCATACATAAGAATTGACGCAGCAACGCCCGCGTTTAAAGATTCAGCTTTTCCTGTCATAGGAATATATGCTATCTCATCAGACATATCAAGTATTTCTTTCGAGACGCCGCTACCCTCGTTTCCTATAACAAAAATGTGATTTTTTAAAACCTTCATACTTTTTAGCTCAACGCTCTTTTCGTATATGGCGGTCGAAGTCAGCATGAAATCTTTATTCTTCATATTTTTCAGTAAATTTATATTACCATTTCTAATGATTTTAATATTAAAAACAGAGCCTTGCGATGAGCGTATTACCTTAGGTGAGTAGATATCAGCACTCCCTTCTGACATAATCACACCATCAAATGAAAAAGCGTCAGCAGTCCTTATTATAGTTCCAATATTTCCCGGATCCTGCAAATTGTCGCAGTATATGTATCTACCCTGCGTAATACTTCCTTCAACATCTGCCATTTTAACAATAGCAATTACTCCCTGAGGGGTTTTTGTATCGGAAATCTTACTAAAAACACTATCTGTAACCAGAATAGTTTCACATTTAAAGTTTATATTATTTTTATCATAATAGCTATCGGACATAATGACAGACTGAATCTCAAAAGAAGATGCAAGTACCATTTCAACCAGATGCTCACCTTCTGCAATAAACAGCCCTGCTTCTTCTCTGTACTTTTTTGAGCTGAGCTTTGCAATTTTCTTTATATATTCATTTTGCGCTGATGTTATTCTTTTTATTTCCATAGCATACTCCAACTAAGTTAGTATGAAAAATATTGTATCACAAAATTTTTCATTTTTCAATATATTATTGATTTTAGACAACTTTTGTGTTATCATTGTTGTAAAGGATGTGAAAATGTGAATTTAGATAATGTGTACTATAGATTAAAGGACCCCGCAGAGATTAAGCTTTGTGTGCTTTTCTGTTTACGGTATGCAGGAGAACCCTTATCTGACAGTGATGTTAAGCATCTTATGCTCAGCGCCACATCTGTGGATTTTTTAGAACTGTGCGGAATTATAGATTCTCTTTTGCCCGATAACTACATAAAAAAGGTATGGCGCGACGAAGTAGAAAAGTATGATCTCACCGAACAGGGCAGAGATACTATTGATGTGTTTGACGACAAAATAATGGCGAGTGTTCGTTCATCGTTAAAAAGTACAATTGATGAGTACTTAAAACGAGAAGGTCCAAAAACTCAAATAAAGTGTATTGTGACTCCAGCAGAGCGCGATATGTATAATGTAGATGTAGAAATTACAGAAGGAAAAACTACCTTACTCACTATGACGGTATTTACCGGAAATAAAGAAAAAGCAGCGCGTTATGCAAAGGGTTTTCGTAAAAAACCTATGGATTTTTACACCGAAGTTATCAGTGCTCTTGCAAAGCTTGCAGAAGATGCTGAAAAAGAAGAATAAAAAAGCCACTGTCTTGCAGTGGCTTTTTTATTCTTTATTAAAATAATCCTGTAATTATTCCATTGTTATCAATATCAATTTTTTCAGCTGCTGGTGATTTCGGAAGTCCCGGCATTGTCATAATATTTCCTGACAGGGCTGTCACAAAACCAGCACCTGCATATGCCTTAACCTCTCTTACCGTCACCTTAAATCCTTCAGGACGACCTAATAATTTTTCATTGTCAGAAAGTGAGTACTGTGTTTTTGCCATACAAACAGGAAGCTGACCATAACCCTCTTTTTCCAATGTTTCTATCTGCTTTTGAGCAGCAGGCGTAAATATTACCCCGTCACCACCGTAGATTTCTTTAGTAATTATTTCTATTTTTTCCTTAATAGGTAATTTTTCATCATAAATGGGAGCAAAGTTTGATTCCTTTTTATTTATCATGTCTACAAGCTTTTGAGCCAATTCCATGCCGCCCTCGCCACCTTTGGCAAAAACTTCAGCTAATGCAAATTCTGCACCAAGTGATTTGCAATAATCTTCAATTGTTTTAAGTTCAGCGTCAGTATCGGTCATAAATCTGTTAATCGCAACTATAACAGGAACACCGTATTTACCTATATTCTCGATGTGCTTACCAAGATTTACTATACCTTTTTTAAGTGCCTCTACATTTTCATTGCCTAAATCAATTTTTGCTACTCCGCCGTTATATTTAAGTGCTCTTACAGTGGCAACTATTACAACTGCTGACGGCTTTAAGCCTGCAATTCTGCACTTTATATCTAAAAACTTTTCAGCGCCCAAGTCTGCACCAAAGCCTGCTTCAGTGATTACATAATCTGAAAGCTTAAGTGCTAATTTTGTCGCCTGAACACTGTTGCATCCATGTGCTATATTTGCAAACGGGCCTCCGTGCATAAAACAAGGTGTATTCTCTAAAGTCTGTACCAAATTAGGCTTTATAGCATCCTTTAAAAGCGCACACATCGCACCCTCTGCCTTTAAATCTTTAGCTTTTATCTCTTTATTTTCATATGTATAGCCAATGACAATACGACTGAGTCTTTCTTTTAAATCTGCCAGGTCACTTGCCATACATAAAATTGCCATAATTTCCGATGCTACTGTTATTGTAAATCCGTCCTCACGAACTATACCGTTAATTGTACCTCCAAGACCTACTACAACCTGACGAAGAGCACGGTCATTCATATCTAAAACTCTTTTAAATACAATTTTTGTAGGATCTATTCTTAATTCATTTCCCTGTTTTATATGATTGTCAACCATAGCACAAAGAAGATTATTTGCCGCTGTTATCGCGTGGAAATCACCTGTAAAGTGGAGATTAATATCCTCCATAGGTACAACCTGAGCATAACCGCCGCCTGCAGCACCGCCTTTTACACCCATAACCGGTCCTAAAGATGGTTCACGAAGTGCAATAGATGTCTTTGTGCCTATTTTTGCCATTGCCTGTCCTAAGCCTACTGTAATCGTAGTCTTTCCTTCACCTGCAGGTGTAGGGTTTATAGCTGTAACTAAAACGAGTTTCCCGTCATCGTTATCCTTTACTCTTTTCCAAACATCAGAAGAAAGTTTTGCCTTGTATTTACCGTAAAACTCCAATTCTTCTTCTTTAATACCAATTTTTTCTGCTACCTCAGCTATTGGTTTCATTTTCGCTTGTTGTGCAATTTCGATGTCTGTGAGCATCGTCTTCACCGCCCCTTATAATATTTATTTCATTATACAAAAAATCAAGGGCACTGTCAAGACCGCCTTTTTCATCAATCAGTCCGAATTTTACAGCATCATCTCCCGAAACTATAGTCCCTACATCGTTTGCCATTTCACCTGTTTTCATCATTAGCTCCATAAATTTTTCTGAGCTTATTTTGGAGTTTTTAACTACAAACTCGGTGATTCTTTCCTGCATTTTTCTAAAATATTCATATGTTTGCGGAACACCTATTACCATACCGCTCATTCTTACAGGATGTACGGTCATAGTGGCAGAACTTGCAATAAACGAGCGTTTTGCTGAAACTGCTAAAGGAACTCCTATACTGTGTCCTCCACCTAAAACGAGCGAAACTGTAGGTTTTGTCATAGAAGACACCAACTCTGCGATTGCAAGGCCTGCCTCTACATCTCCACTCATTGTATTTAAAATAATCAATAATCCGTCAATATTATCATCCTGTTCTACAGAAACTAAAAGAGGCAATACATGCTCGTACTTTGTAGCTTTAGATGAAGGCGGTAAAACATTATGCCCTTCTATTTCGCCAACTATTGTGAGGCAATGAATATTTCCTTTACTGTTTTTAATTACACTACTACCAAAATCCTTTATATTTTCACGCATATTTTCGTTTTTGTTTTCAGACATAAAAAAGCTCCTTTACACAACAAGTTTTTCTTATTATGTGAAAGAGCTTTTATTTTATTCTTATAATCCCATTTGGCCTAGTGTTTTTAATATGCCTTCTGCTATACCCTGTGCAAGCTTTTCGCGATAGCTTTCACTAAACATAAGTTCTCGCTCCTGCGGGTTTGAAATAAATCCGACTTCAACCAAAACAGATGGCATTATTGATCCTCTTATAACCGCCAAAGTCGTAGTGTCTTTAACTCCACGATTATTTGCATTCGTTTTCGCGATTACCGCTTTTTGAATATTTTCAGCCAATGTTTTATCTGTTACGCCAGCATATGTAGCACTTAATTCCAGACTTCCCCATGTTTCTATGCCGTTTGCTGCATCTCCTGCAAATGAATTTGTATGGATACTCACAAAAAGCGCTGTCTGCTTTTCATTTGCATAAGGTGCTCTTGTTGTCAGTTCCACAGTTTCATCCGTTTTGCGCGTCATAACAACTTTTACATTGTTATTCTCTAATATTTTCTGAACCTTTAAAGCAACACCTAAATTAATATTGCTTTCTCTCCAGATTGTTCCTTGCTCGTCTTCATAAATCGCACCAGGATCCGCACCGCCATGACCTGCATCAATACAAACTGTCCTTGTAGGAGCGTATGTTGGCGGATCAGGAATTACAGGCACTTCAGGCTCTTCTATTTCTCCTGTTTCTTCGTCTTTATCAGGTTTTTGCGGGGTGGTTTCTGTTGTAACATCTCCGATTTTAAGAGTAAGCTTTTTCCCTGATTTTGTTATTTTATATTTTGTTTCTGATGTTAAATCCACTACTATACGAAGGCCCTCTGTCTGTTGTCCGAATCTTATTTTTGTAACATCATCATATCCTGTTTCTGCATCCCTTATTGTCAGGCCCATTTTTGTATTTTTCGTGTCAATTACAAGTCTTGAGGGCTCTTTTAACAGAAAATGCGAATATGAGACACCACTTTTTGAAAAATTGAATACAACCGTCACAGTTTCATCGTTTTTAGAATATGAATAGGATGAAAGCAGGGTGTCATAAGTAGGTGCCGGAGTCTCGGGTTTTGGCTCCTTTTTTTCGGTATTTATCGTTATAGTGTCAGTTTTTGAGTCAAACTCAACATCAAATCCTAATGATTCACCCACATATCTTACAAGTATCATTGTTTTGCCGTTTATGATTTTTGGTGCTATCGGCATTCTTTCTATATATCCGTTTCTTACAGCAGTAATTTTGTTTATCGTCAACTTTATTTTTGTCTTTTCATAATTAATTGTTACTTCTTTTTTTTCGCCGTTCCACAAAACTTCTGCTCCCAATTTTTCAAAAACATCACGGGCAGGAACAACTGAATAATCTTTAAACACAATAGGAGGTACTTCACAATTCAAAGTTTCTCCGTTTACTTTTAGGTTGAATATATTTCCTTCGTATGTATGCCACGCATCATCATAATAAATCTGCGCCGCATTTGCTACGCTTATAACAGAAAAAATCATAATAAGCGAAACAATAAACGAAACGACTCTTCTCATATGTTCTACCCCCCCTAATTCAAACCATTTTTCTTCATATAAGTTTCTAAGATAAGTGCAGCTGAAAGTGTGTCCACTGCACCTTTTCTCTTTTTTCCCCTTACATTCATTTCGTTTAAAAATCCATGAGCGCTGACGGTTGTTAACCGTTCATCACTAAAATCAATTTCAACTGAAGTATATTTTTTTAAATTGTCTGCAAACTCCATCGTTTTATCTGTGCGAAACCCTTGAGAGTTGTCCATATTTTTAGGAAGCCCTATCACAATTTTTGTAACATCTTTTTCCTTTACTATTTCTGCGATTTCCTTATATAGATTTTCTGTACCGTCATTTATAATTGTTTTATATCCCTGCGACATTATCATCAAAGGATCAGAAAGAGCAATGCCTACTCTTGCATCACCAAAATCTATTCCCATCAAACGCATTTTCTTCCCTCTCCTTTTACTTTTCTATCAATTGGATAGCCATTTTTGCATTATCTTCAGCCTTTTTCCTAAATTCTTCGACTTTATATAAAAGATTATTTCTAATCTCTTTGTTATCTTTTACAATTTTATCTGCCTGAAGCGTAAGCACGCCTTCTTTATACTCCTCAACATCAACAACCGTGTTTGCACCTATATACTTCACAAATCCGCTTACTTTGGGATCGTATGACAAAGCTATGGCAGGAACGCTTTTCCCTGTGGCGTAGATTATAGAATGCAACCTCATAGAAATGACAAACTCACACTCACCTATTATACCCACGATTTCTTCTGCTGAGCATGGATTTTCTAAAATATAACTTTTTGTTTTCATTTTTGATGCCACATTCTTAGAAATTTCAATATCCTCAGGGTGCTTAAGAGGAATCCAAACAGGTGTCAGCTGATACTTTTCGCATATTGCATCAATATCTTTTGCTAAATCGTTCCAATAGGATTGCGTACATTTCTTCCAGCTTCTTATTGATATTCCAAGTATCTTATTCTCTTTATGAACGCCTATTTTTTCTAATATATTTCTGGCATCAACACCTTTTATTCCATCAATTGTCAACGCCGGATCAGCAGTAACAAATGCTTCTTTTTCAATTTGCATTTTCTTAATCTCATCAAATGAATCTGTATCTCTTAAGGTGATGCTTTCGACCTGGTCTAATATTTCTTTTACTTTTTTACGGTTTTTTCCCCGACTAACCGGACCGATTCCATTTGCATAGAGCATTACTGGAATCTTTAATCCTAATGCAATCTTTAAAATGTATAAATAATACCACAAAGATTTTGAAGATGTCACATCCTGAATAAGACTTCCGCCTCCAAACAAAAATGCATGACACCGCTTTAGTTCTCTTTTTATCTTAAAAATATTGTATCTGTTTATAGAGTAGACTCCATATGTTTTTTCTGTTTCCTTCGGATTTTTGGAAAGCACCAAAAGACGAATATCATCCTTTTCTTTTTTAAGATTTTCAATCATAGCATAAAGAAGGGTTTCATCTCCTGAATTTGAAAACCCATAATAGCCTAAAACTGCCGCATCAAATTTCTTTTCGTCTTGTGCGGCGTTATACATTTTTACGCAGTCATTTGCCATACGGGAAAGGGAATAATTCTTCAAAATAATATTTCTGCTAAATTCTCCTAATCTCGTATTTTCCTCTTCATTATTTGTCAAAAGAGTTTTTAAATCATTAAGTAAAATTTCAGGCGAAGACGCAATCAATCCTCTACAGCAAAAATTCGTATCAATTGCAGGTACTAACTTGTCTTCGTCAAAAATCCCCAAATACCCTTCATTTCCTGCAACTATAACAGGTTTTTTGCACGCCATTGCTTCTAGAGCAGAACGGGAAACGCCTACAAAAATATCAGATAGTGCTGCAAACTTATAAACATCTGTTCTTCCGCCTGTTAATGTTATATAGCGCTTTTCTAAGCTTTCATTTGTTGCATCCACCTTGTTTTTTAGTTCATCAAAAACATTTCCATCTCCGACTATTACAATTTCTATGTCAGGGTTTATTTTCACAAGTTCAGGAACAATCTCTGTTAAATGAAATGCAACTTCTGCACGGTCTGCATCCATTCTTGATATATAGACGATTTTTTTTGTTTTGGGTTCCAATGAAAATTCTTCCATTATATCTGATACATCAACATTTTCAGAGAACTTTTCTGTATCAATACCGTTTATCGTAACATATATATCCGTAGGATTTGTCCTGTAATTATCCATAAGATAAGATTTGATATCCTCGCTTACAGCAATTACTTTTTCACCCCAGTTTGTAATATATTTTAACCCGTGTGATGTGTCAAATACCCAATGAGCCGTAGTAACAAAAGTAAACGCCATTCTTTTCTTCAAAACTCCGCATAAAAATGCAGGTATTCTTCCATGCGCATGTACTATTTCAATTTTCTCGTTTTTTATGATATCAGATAAAAGCTTTAAAGATTTTTTTACCTCAAAAGGCCTTTTTGAATGCATAGGAACCCTATAGTGCTTAATTCCTGCTTCATGTAGATTCTTTTCGTAGACTCCGCCGTTTGAAGCCACAACAACATAATAGCCCATCCGTTTTAATTCTAATGATAACTCTAAAACATGGGTTTCTGCTCCTCCTATATCAAAACGGGTTAGCGTCATAAGTATTCTTTTACCTGCTTTATTTTCCATGCTGACAAGCTCCTTATCTTATACTTGTACTATTTTATGGTATGTAAATATTAACACAAAATAATACCCTTTTCAACGAAATGACCTAAATTGTAACACAAATATAAAGGAATTGAAAAAAAGCCTTCACGAAATCGCAAAGGCTTAAAATCATATCTCACTATATACTTTTTTGCCGTCACTACCTATATAAACTGTAAAAATTCTTTTGTATTCCACTTTATATTTGTTACAAATGCTTACAAGTTTTCCAATATCCGAACGCCTGCAGACTGCTGCATACGAACATCCACCGTAACTAATTTCTTTCGGAGTTTGCACAATTTTTAAATAATAGCCGTATTTCTTTGCAATTTTCTTTAAATTAAATGCCGATGAGTGCTTCACAAATGTCATCAAAGCTTCACTCATATTTTCACCAACCTTAATATTTCGTCAATATCATAATATTCTAAAAATTCTATTTTGGCACTTAATTAATAAAAAAGGTTGAAATTTTATAAAAAACAGTATAAAATAGTATGGTAAATTATTTTTTTGCTTTAGGTTTAAATATCAAGGCGACCAAAAGACCAAAAAACACGGCGGCTGTAATACCTGCTGAGGCTCCTGTTACACCTCCGGAAAGTATTCCGCATATACCGTATTTTAAAACTCCTTCTTTTGCGCCTTTTGCTAAAGTGTAGCCAAATCCCGTCAACGGAACTGTGGCTCCACACCCCGCAAAATCAACTAAAGGCTCGTAAACACCTAAAACGGTTAATAATGTACCTGAAGTGACATAGAGCACCAGTATCCTGGCCGGTGTAAGTTTTAGCTTATCAATCAATATCTGAGCTATTACGCAAAGTAATCCTCCGACCAAAAAAGCTCTTATATATTCCATAAAAATTCCCCTTTTATTGGTTTTGCGTTATTTTATGTAATTAAAAAAAAATTATACAAACGAAAAGAAAGGATTATATACCATGTCAGGACATTCCAAATGGGCAAATATTAAACACAAAAAAGAAAAATCAGATGCAAAAAAAGGTAAAATTTTTACTAAACTGGGAAGGGAAATCACCGTAATAGTAAAGTCTGGTGGTGCTGACCCTGAATCAAACTCTAAACTTCGTGATGTTATAGCTAAGGCAAAAGCAAACAATATGCCTAACGATAACATCGAAAGATGTATTAAAAAAGCATCAGGCGAATTAAATTCAGATAACTACGAAGAAATAACATATGAAGGATACGGTCCCAACGGCGTTGCAGTTATTGTTGAAACATTAACAGACAACAGAAACAGAACCGCAGGCGACCTCCGCCACTATTTTGATAAATTCGGTGGAAATTTAGGACAAAACGGCTGTGTAAGCTTTATGTTCGATAAAAAGGGAGTATTAATCATTGATAACTCAGAAGGCGAGCTTGATGAGGACACGGTTATGATGGATTCACTCGACTCGGGTGCTGAGGATTTTTCTGCAAACGAGGATTGCTTTGAAATCTTAACCGACCCCGATTCATTCGGCGCAGTTCGTAATGCGCTAGAAGAAAAGGGCTACACTTTTGCTTCAGCAGAAGTTGAAATGATTCCCCAGACAACAGTTACTTTAACCGATGAAAAAGATTTACTCTTTATGAATAAACTGATTGATATGCTAGAAGATAATGACGATGTGCAAAGTGTTTGGCACAACTGGGAAGAATAATAAATTAAATAAAAAGGACACCTACGGTGTCCTTTTTATTTATCCTCTTTTTTGAAAAATTCCTCAATAATACTTACAACAATATTATTAAAGCTTGTTTCATGTTTATTTGCTAAATCGTTTATTTTTTCTACTAATTCATCTGTGATATATAGCGTTTTATACCCTGCTTTCACTTTTTTCTTTGTCGGTTTAGGATTAAATGACATTATAACCACCCATATAAAATATATTTATTTCACAAATATATTTTATGATAAATTTCAATTTTATAATATATTAGAATTTTCTGTTGTAATTTAGTATATACATAATTTTCTATTGATATTTTTAAAAAATGGTGGTATAATAAATACAGAACTTAATCCCTGGTGTGTGCGTGATATTCGATTTTTATTTTACCAACACTTTTTATAAGGGAATCCTCATCTTCGGTTGCGGCGCAAATGCCACCCATTATGGCCAGTGGACTTGTAATTCAATCGAGCGGATACCCACCTGCTCATGCAGGTAAAAATTAATCGTAGAACACGGCATTCCGGGGGTATATAAAAAGACTGTGACCTAGTCACAGTCTTTTTATATTATATTAAGCTTTTCTAACAACGAACTTGTGTTTAACTCAAAATTTATACCATAATGACGAGACGAAGAATTTTTCTTTGTAAGCTCTATGCACTCACCCACAAAATCTGCCGCAGTTTTCGCAGAATTCTTTATATCCATCCCTCTCATTAATGCCGCCATAAAAACGCTTGCAAATACATCTCCTGTTCCGCTGTATACCGCTCTTTGTTTTTCGTTTTCTATGTAAGTTATATTTCCATCTTCATATATTGCGGTTGAAATCTTATCTTCCTTTGAATTAATTCCCGTTATTATGATGTCAGCACTGCACATTGTTTGAAGCACGCCAATAAGATTTTCAATATATTCTTTAGAGTGCTCATTTTGGTACTCTATTCCTGTAAGCAAGCAACACTCTGTAACATTAGGAACTATAACATCAGCTTTTTTTATAAGCTTTTTCATTTCATCAGGAAAATCATCAGAAAATCCATCATAAAGCTTTCCATCATCCCCCATTACAGGGTCAACAAGCTTTATCCCTACATCAAACATATCAATTACTTCTTCGACACATTTTATCTGTTCCTTTGAACCTAAATATCCTGAATATATCCCGTCAAATTTTAGCTCCATACTTTTCCAATGATTTGCAGATGGTAAAATGTTGTCTGTAAGGTCACAAAATGTATATCCCTTAAATCCTGTGTGCGCAGACAAAACCGCAGTAGGAACTGCACAGGTTTCAACTCCTGCCGCACCTAAAATCGAAATCGCAACGGTTAGTGAACATTTTCCAAAGCTCGATATATCATTTATAGCTATTACTCTTTTTTGTTTTTCCAAAATAGACACCTCTTATGAATACGCTTTAATCAGGTTTATTGCCGCAGTAAGCTCTGCCTCGCTGTTTAACGGATAAGAGCCTATAACATTACCACCTGAACTTGCACTTGCAATATATGCACCACCCGATTTTCTTATGGTGCAGTATATGGGTTTTCCTAAATATTGTCCGTATCCTTTAGATTCAGCATATGGACCAACCTCTACACGCTCACCGGTTTTTGGATGAGTCACCATTGTATTATAGTTTATTAAAACCGTACCTGAATAAACTATGTCTCCGTCTTGTGCTTGACTTTGATTAGTCTTATCAATTTTCTCCGTATAGTCAACAAAATTTTCCTTATTCTGTGCAGCAGAATCAACAGATGATTCCAATGCTTTATCTATTACTGTTCTTGTAAATGTGTACTCTGTACCATCATTATATACAAATGTTATCGAGTCTAAATTGTCTGCTAAACTAAATAATACCGCCGCATCTGAATATGCCTTCCTTCTGTCAGGGCTAATTCCGTCTTTATATGTTATTAAAAGAGCATTTGATGTAACATCAAAAGTCAGCAACTCCAACTCTTTTTTACTCATTATCTTATTTAATATGTTTTGTATATCTTCCCTTTTTGCACTCATAGTTTTCATTTCTATAAGCTGCTCTGCATTATCACGATAGCGATTTAGTGGGATTTGCAGCAATACCGTTTTTTCATTTTTTTCAGATATTAATGAATATGATGTTATTTCTTTATCGTCAGATATTTCCTTTGTTATACTTTCAAACAAAACAGCATCGTTGTCATAAGTATATATCCCTTCGCCCTTATCATAATAGCTGTATAGATAACCATTACCATTGTCACTCTCTATATATGACCACGATTCAAGCTTGATATTTCCGTCTTTGTCCTCTTTGTAGCTTAAAATGTCAAACCCTATACTTTTCTTTTGATTTTGCACATCTCTATAAGTATTTAGCAGTTTGATATTTTTAACCGTAACAGTACCATCAATAAATTCTATACGGCATATTTTATCGTCACCAACTTCGGAAATCGAGAGCGCTTTTTTATTTTTTTCAGGCGGATTTTTACCAAATTGCGGTATCTTAAAACTATTATAAATTTTCTTTGCAATATTTTCTTTTACAAATTCGTCAAAAAAAAGCAATGATGCATTATAAGGTTCAGGATTAGGAAGATTTCTTATAAAATACACAGTACAATCTCTGTTTTTATACAATCCTTCATACTTTATAACAGATTCGCTTATTTCATTCGAAGAACCTAAGATAAAAGACTCGTCTTCTTCCCACACTTTAACATCTAAATCGCCTAATAAAAATAGCCCTGCATGATTTCCGTTTTTATCATACATGTTTCCTTTTGAATCAATCAACCAATTCTTAGGAATACTTATTTCATAACCGTGAACATTCACTGTCTTTTGCGCACCGCTATATACGAAATGAACACATAAAACCGTTACACAGCACACAATAAAAACTATCGAAAAAATAATTGCAAATAATCTTTTTTTCATCTTAACACCTCTTAACTAAGAAGAATACCTTGTGCCACATTTCCTTTAACAGTCTCAATTTTTACATCGTAAAATTCACCGCTTATGTCTTTATCGCTTTTTGCTATAACTGTAATATAGTTGTCTGTTTTTCCTTCATAGACACCTTTTTGCCCTTTATATTCACGCTCAAACAGAACCGTCACAGTCTTTCCTACATGTCTTTTCAAAAATTCTCTTCGGCTCTTATCTGTTAATTCAATCAGCTTTTTACTTCTTGCTTCTTTAGTATCAGGCAAAAT
>JAZSQN010000134.1:0-17425 GCA_045537995.1 Congzhengia sp.
TTATAAAGGAAACTATTACAAAGCATAAGCGTATAATATTCAGTGGAAACAGCTATAGTAAAGAGTGGGAAAAAGAAGCAGAAGCGCGCGGTCTTTATAATTTAAAGACTACAGTTGATGCTTTGCCTTATTTCGTATCCCGAAAGAATATAAATCTCTTTACAAAGCATGGAATATTCACTGAAGTAGAAATGCGTTCGCGTCATGATATTCTGCTTGAAATCTATAATAAGACAGTTCGTATAGAAGCCCGAACAATTATTGAAATGATTAAACAGGATGTTGTTCCTGCGGCTTTATACTATGTAAAGGATTTGTCAGAAATTGCGGCAAATAAAAAAGTTTTAGGATTAGATTCTCCTTTAGAAATTAAGCTCATTGAAAAAATTTCAGTTCTATGTGACAATGTATACAAAGTGGTGGAAGAACTCGAAACTCATAGAGCAGAGCTTAAGAAAATCAACGACAATGAAAAGGCTTCGTATTATAACAGGGATGTAATTTTAAAAGATATGGCAAAAATTCGTTCGTATGCAGACGAGCTTGAAAAAATAGTGGCAAAGGATTATTGGCCGTATCCTACATATGCAGATCTCTTATTTGGAGTAAAATAATAATTTTATTTAGGTGCTGTTTTAACAGCACCTAAATTTTCGCCGGAGGATATATGGTAAAAGGTTTTATGGAAAATAGACGCTTTTTTAAAGCGGTATTTAGTCTCGGTCTTCCTATTGCTATTCAAAATTTGCTCACAAGCTCTTTTGTGCTAATTGATACGCTTATGGTGGGGCAGTTAGGAGATGTAAGTTTGGCTGCTGTCGGCATGGCAGGGCAGTGGAGCTGGCTTTTAAACTTAACACTTTTTGGATTTTCTTCAGGGGCATCTGTATTCTTTTCGCAATATTTTGGCGATAAAAACATAACAGGAATTAAAAAGACTTATGGAATAGTACTGGCTTTTTTAAGTATTTCAGTGTTTTTATTTACCGTTTCGGGAGTTTTGATACCGAAACCAATAATAAGTATATTTAATAGAGACACCAGTGTTTTAGATATTGGTGCAAGGTATTTGCGTATCGCAGTTTTTTCTTACCCTGCAATCGCACTAAATCAAATAGCTTGTGTGCTTTTACGCTCTACGGGCAGAGCAAAACTGCCAATGTATGTAGCATTTTTGACAACTGTTTTAAACTCTTTTTTAGATTATGGTTTAATTTTTGGTAAAATAGGTATGCCTGCATTAGGGATTGAAGGTGCTGCTATTGCCACTTGCATCTCAGCATGGATAGGACCATTGGTTATATATTTTGTGATGTTTTTAACAAAAGACGATATCTTATTTGCCCCAATTAAAGAAATATTCAGTTTTTCAAAGGCTGATATATCAGTATTCTTTTCAAGAGCACTGCCCGTATTAATAAACGAAACATTATGGGGTTTGGGAACATTTGCCCTAAATGTGATTTATTCAAATGTGGGATACGAATACTATGCCGCTATGACAATTATTAAAACTTTTGATAATATAGCATTCGCATTTTTTGTAGGAATAAACAATTCGTGCTGCATCATGGTAGGTCAGGAAATCGGTGGAGGAAAAATCAAAATGGGCATAAATGATGCAAAAAGGTTTATGCTTTTAGTACCTGTTCTTGCAGTGCTATTAAGCATTTTAGTTATAACATTTAAAAATCAATTAGTTGATATTTTTAACACCTCCGGCACAATCACAGATTTGACAGTTAAAACGGCAAGGTCTGTTATGATTGTGTATGCAATGGAATTTCCAATCAGAAATGTTTTGTATGTTTTGATTACAGGCGTATTCCGCTCAGGCGGTGACACAAAAACAGGTATGAAATATGATCTTTCTGGGTTGTGGCTCATATCTGTACCTTTGAGCTTTGTTGCAGCTTTTTTATTAAAACTTCCGTTTGTTGTAGTTTATGTTGTAAGTCTTGTGTTTGAAGATTGGTTGAAGCTCGTTTTATGCATTAAACATTTTATCTCTCAAAAATGGGTAATGCCAGTGACTGAAACAGGTAAAATTGCCTATGATGAATACAAAAAAGAGCTTCTTAAAATTTAGTTTTATGTAATTCAAATTGTTGACACAAGGCATCATATATGATAAAATGTTAACAATAAATCTTTAGACAGAAAACTCTGTCGGCAAGGTTTTATATGATTGTAGGGACTCGTGCTACAGCACGCGTCAGTTTTGTGCAGAAATGAAGGCCTTGTCAATCGATAAGGTCTTTTATTTGCGTTTTTAGCTGTTAGGAGTGAGTGTTTAGTGAACTACTTGTTAAAGGGAGCAAAGCGTTTAAATAATAATGAGCAAAATCCCGTTATAAGTGAAAGCGGTTCTTCGGATGTCAGCTTTTTAGAGTTTCCAGGATGTGTAGTATTGCCGTCATTTGCTGATGTGCATGTGCATTTTCGCGAACCAGGATTTGAATACAAAGAAACTATTGAATCAGGAAGTGCGGCAGCAGCGGCAGGCGGATACACTGATGTATGTACTATGCCAAATCTGATTCCTTGTCCAGATAGTCTGGATTCATTGAAAAAACAGCTAAAAAAAATAAAAGATAATGGAAAAGTGAATATTTATCCGTATGGAACAATCACAAAGGGGCAGGCAGGAGAACAACTTTCTGACATGGAAAGCATTGCACCTTTTGTTGTTGCGTTTTCAGATGACGGAAGAGGCGTACAAAGTGATATGCTTATGGAGAGTGCCATGAAGAGAGCAAAGTCGTTGGGAAAAATGATAGTTGCGCACTGTGAGGTAAATGAGCTCTTGCGTGGGGGATATATCCATGACGGAGAGTACGCAAAGAAAAACGGTCATAAAGGGATTTGCAGCGAAAGTGAATATCTGCAGATAAAAAGAGATATAGAGTTGGTAAAAAAAACAGGTGTAAGCTATCATGTATGCCATATTTCAACCAAAGAAAGTGTTGAAATAATAAGGAAAGCAAAGCAAGACGGATTAGACATTTCCTGTGAGACAGCACCCCATTATCTTGTTTTGAATGATTCAGATTTGCAAGAAGACGGAAGATTTAAAATGAATCCACCCATTCGTTCTGAGTCTGATAGGCTTGCATTAATTGAGGGCATTAAAGACGGAACAATTGATATGATTGCAACAGACCATGCACCTCACTCAAAAGAAGAAAAAGGAAAAGGTTTAAAAGATAGTCTTATGGGTGTAGTTGGTTTAGAAACAGCATTTCCTGTAATGTACACTTATCTTGTAAAGACAGGTATAATCACGCTTGATAAGCTTATAGAATTAATGTCAATTAATCCGAAAAAACGATTTAAAATACCGCATGATAAAAACGACATAACTGTTTTTGATTTAAATAAAAAATATATAATAGATCCCAATAACTTCAAATCAAACGGAAAAAGTACACCGTTTGCCAAAGTCGATGTTTACGGAAAATGTATGGCTACATTTTCAAAAGGTAAGCTTGTGTGGAGGGCAGATTAATGACTAGCGCATTATATGAAGTAATTTCTAACGAAAAATTGACTGAAAATGTATACAAAATGGTGCTCGGTGGAGATACAACCTCTATTGTTGCACCGGGACAATTCATAAATATAAAACTGGATGGATTGTTTTTAAGGCGCCCTATTTCGATTTATGACTGGGACAAAGAAAGCTTAACCATCATTTATAAGGTAGTAGGCGAGGGAACTTGCGCTATGGCAAAAATTAAAGCGGGGAAAAAGCTTGATTGTTTAGTAGGTCTGGGTAATGGATTTGATACAGGCACATCAGGGGAAAACCCTGTGTTAATAGGAGGCGGTGTAGGTATTCCTCCTATGTATGGTTTGCTCAAAAAACTGATTTCACAAGGCAAAAAGCCCTCTGTTATTTTAGGATTTAACACAAAAGATGAGATTTTTTGTGAAAGTGAATTTCGTGATATTTGTGAAAATGTTTATGTGACAACCGTTGATGGAACTTACGGAACAAAAGGCTTTGTAACAGATGTTTTAAAAAATCTGGACTATACATATTTCTATACTTGCGGTCCAATGCCAATGTTTAATGCGATTGAATCAGTGGCAAAGGGAAGCGGTCAATTCAGCTTTGAAGAGCGTATGGGCTGTGGTTTTGGTGCGTGTATGGGTTGCACCTGTAAAACAAAATATGGAAATAAAAGAATCTGTAAAGACGGTCCCGTGTTGGTAAGGGAGGAAATTATATGGTAGATACACGCGTTAATCTTTCGGGTATAGAACTTATAAATCCTATCATCCCTGCCAGCGGAACATTTGGTTTTGGCTATGAATTTGCAGAGCTTTATGATATTAATATTCTAGGAACATTCTCTTTTAAGGGAACAACTAAAGAGGCGAGATTTGGAAATCCGACTCCCAGAATTGCTGAATGCCGTGAGGGCATGATAAATTCTGTAGGTTTGCAAAATCCCGGCGTTCATAAGGTAATAGAAGAAGAACTTCCTAAGCTGAAAAAATGTTTTTCAAAGCCCGTTATGGCAAATGTAAGCGGATTTTCAGTGAAGGAGTATGTCTATACATGCCAGCTTTTAGACAAAGAACCTCAGGTTGGTTGGCTGGAGGTAAACATTTCATGCCCTAATGTTCACAACGGCGGAATGGCATTTGGAACATCTGCCAGTGCAGCAAAAGAAGTTGTACAAGCAGTAAAGGCAGTAACAAAAAAACCTGTATATGTAAAGCTTTCTCCAAATGTGACCGATATCGTTTCCATTGCAAAGGCCTGTGAAGATGCAGGTGCAGATGGTATCAGTCTTATAAACACTCTCTTAGGAATGAAAATAGATTTAAAAACAAAAAAACCTGTTATAGCAAATAAAATGGGCGGTTTTTCAGGAAGAGCAATTTTCCCTATAGCAGTTCGTATGGTTTATCAGGTATATGAAGCAGTAAAAATCCCGATAATCGGTATGGGAGGCGTTGCAACTGCTGAAGATGTTATCGAAATGATGCTAGCAGGCGCAACCGCAGTTGAGGTAGGGGCAGAAAATCTCGTTAACCCATATGCTTGTCGCGACATAATACAAAATCTGCCGGAAGTTATGAAAAAATACGGAATTAAAAGTTTAAATGATATTATAGGAGGAGCGCATTGATGGGAAGAGATGTTATAATTGCCTGTGATTTTGCAAAAAGTGAAGAGGTACTGGCATTTTTAGATAAGTTTACGGAAGAAAAGCCATTCGTTAAAATAGGTATGGAACTCTTTTATGCTGAAGGTCCCGAAATAGTAAAAGAAATCAAGAAAAGAGGACATAAAATTTTTCTGGATTTAAAGCTTCACGATATACCGAACACAGTTAAAAAGTCAATGGCAGTGTTATCGCATTTGGATGTTGATATGTGTAATCTGCATGCCGCAGGAACATCTGCAATGATGGAGGCGGCTTTAGAAGGATTGACACGCCCAGATGGTACAAGACCGTTACTTATAGCAGTGACACAGTTAACCTCTACGAGTCAGGAAAGAATGACGAGTGAAATTTTAATAGATAAACCTATAGATGAAGTGGTTATGAGCTATGCAAAAACAGCTTGTGACGCAGGACTTGACGGAGTGGTTTGCTCACCGTTAGAGGCAGGAAAAGTACACAAAACATGCGGAAACAATTTCCTTACCGTAACACCCGGTGTGAGATTTGCAGATGGTGAAATAGGCGACCAGGTTCGTGTTACCACTCCCGAAAAAGCAAAAGAAATCGGATCTGACTATATAGTAGTAGGGCGTCCGATAACACAGGCTAAAGACCCTGTTGAAGCATACAGAAGATGCGTAAAAGAATTTGTTGAATAAGAGGTAATAAATATGGAAAAATTGATTGCTAAAGATTTGTTGAACATTAAAGCAGTGTTTTTAAGACCAGAAGAACCATTTACATGGGCGAGCGGAATAAAAAGCCCCATTTATTGCGACAATAGGCTGACACTTACAGCGCCAGAAGTGAGAAATCATGTAGAAAGCGGGCTTGTTGAAAAAATCCGCGAACATTATCCTGAAGTAGAAGTATTAATGGGAACATCAACAGCAGGTATAGCTCACGCTGCTATTTGTGGCCATATCATGGGAATTCCTATGGGTTATGTCAGATCAGGAAATAAAGATCACGGAAGACAAAACAAAATCGAAGGAAAATTAGAAAAAGGTCAAAAGGTTGTAGTCGTTGAAGACCTTATCTCTACAGGCGGAAGCGTAATAGAGGTTGTAGAGTCTTTGCGTGAGGCAGGTGCAGATGTTTTAGGAGTTGTAAGTATTTTCACATACGGTATGAAAAAGGGTATAGAAAGGCTTAATGATGCTAATGTGAAAAATGTAAGTCTCTCTAACTTTGATGCAGTTGTCGAAGTAGCTGCTGAAACAGGATACATTAAGCAGGAAGATAAAGGAAGACTCATAGCTTTTAGAAATAATCCGCAGGATGAATCCTGGATAAAATAAAAAGAAAGGAGAATTACATCATGAGAAATGTAATTGATATTTTAGACCTTTCAAAAGAGGAAATAAATGACCTTATTAAAGTAGCTGAGGATATTATTGAAAACCCTCAAAAGTATCAGGAAAAATGCCGCCATAAAAAGCTGGCAACATTGTTTTTTGAACCTTCAACAAGGACAAGGCTCAGTTTTGAAGCCGCAATGTATGAATTGGGAGGAAATGTGCTGGGTTTTTCAGAAGCGCAAAGTTCATCCTCTGCCAAAGGAGAAAGTGTAAGCGATACCATAAAAGTAGTAGGCAGTTATGCCGATATCATCGCTATGCGACATCCTAAAGAAGGTGCTGCTTTAGTTGGTTCGATGGCGTCTTCGGTACCTGTAATTAATGCAGGCGACGGAGGACATAATCACCCCACTCAGACATTAACCGACCTTTTAACAATTCACAGGGAAAAAGGGAAAATCGATAATTTAACAATTGGACTTTGCGGTGATTTAAAGTTTGGAAGAACAGTCCATTCGCTTATAAACGCAATGACAAGGTATGAAAACATAAAGTTGATTTTGATTTCTCCGGATGAACTAAAAATCCCTGATTATGTTTTGGATGATGTTATAAAGAAAAATAATATAGAATATATAGAAACAACATCTTTAGATGAATATATGGGAGAACTTGATGTTCTTTATATGACAAGAGTACAAAGGGAAAGATTTTTTAACGAACAGGATTATATCAGGTTAAAAGATAGTTACATACTGACTCCGGAAAAACTATTGAATGCCCGCAGTGATTTGTCAATTCTGCATCCTCTTCCCAGAGTTAATGAAATATCAAAAGATGTGGATAATGATGTAAGAGCATGTTATTTTAAACAGGCATTAAATGGAAAATATATCCGTATGGCACTTATCTTAAAGCTTTTAGAAATTAACTAAAGGGAGGAAATGCGCTATGATCATAGGGCAGATAAAAGACGGCATTGTGCTAGACCATATAACACCTGGTATGGGCATGGAAATTTACCAGATTTTAGGCTTTGATAGACTAGATTGTCAGGTAGCAATAATTAAGAATGCCGAAAGCAAAAAGTACGGTAAAAAAGATATCATTAAAATTGACAGAGTTATTGATATCGATTTAGATGCATTAGGTTATATAGACGAAAAGATTACAGTAAATATTATACAGAACGGAAAACTTGCAAAGAGAAAGCATTTAGAAATATCAAAAGAAGTAAAAAATGTAATTAAGTGCAAAAATCCCAGATGTATAACAACTATTGAGCAGGAACTCCCGCACATATTCAAGCTCACAAATGAAAACGAAAAAATATATCGTTGTATTTATTGTGAAAGCTTAGGAAAATAATTTATATAAGGAAGGCGTAAAAATGGAAAACAAGGCTTTAGCAAATGTTGGCGGAACCGCCATTTATCAATCAGAAGTAGATGAACTCGTTGCGGCATATGCAGCACGCGGTCAGAATTATGATTCTCCACAGGGAAGAGAAGCAGTTTTGGAGCAGATAATAGGTAAAAAACTACTGATATTAGATGCAAAGAAAAATTTAATGGAGCATAACAAAGAGTTTAAAGCAGAATTGGAAAAAGTAAAGGACGAAATGCTCGCAAACTTTAATGTATCCAGAGCATTAGAAAAGGTGAGCGTAACAGATGAAGAAATAAAATCATATTACGAGGAAAATGAAAACCAGTTTATTCGCCCTGAGTCAGTTTCTGCAAGTCATATTCTTATTAATTCAGAAGATAAAGCTAAGGAAATTATGGAAAAAATTGAAAAGGGAGAAGTTTCATTTGAAGATGCAGCAAGAGAAAACAGTACTTGTCCTTCTTCTCAAAGCGGCGGTGCTTTAGGAGAATTTACAAAAGGACAAATGGTACCTGAATTTGATAAAGAGGTATTTTCAATGGAGGTTGGCGAAACACGCGGTCCCGTTAAAACTCAGTTTGGCTATCACATAATTAAGTTGACAGCTAAAAATGAGGCATCAAAAATGTCATTCGATGAAGTTAAGGGGCAGTTGTCAAACGCATTGCTTTCAGAAAAACGCCAGAAGGCTTATGAAAGTAAAATTAATCAGTTAAAGATTTTATATCCTGTAGACAGGTTTTAATAAAAAAATATCCCAGCATAAGCTGGGATATTTTTTTTATTTACTTATCAAATAAAGCGTACTTGCAGTATCGTCTTCTTCATCTAAGAGAATCTGAGCGTTTTTAAAACCTGTAGTATCAAGCACTTTTTCTAAGCTTTCGTCATCAAGCCAGTCTTTAAGCGAGAGAATGAAGCTATCGCATTCTTTTAATTCTTCGTTGTCTTTTAGTGACTTCATTTGCTTTTCGTCATTTATATTTATAATAAGAGTCTTGTTGTAAATTTCCATTTCAGGAAGAGAATTCAAATGAGTGTAGTAATTATCATAAACATAAACATAGTTTAAATCTTTGTATTTTTCTGCAATATCTAGGTATTTGTCATAACCCTTATAAAGATAACTCGGGCTACTGGTGAAAAATCCTGTTATTGTAATTAATAATGTAAGTGAATAGATAAATATAGATTTATTTTTTTTGCTCATACCTATCAAGTCTCTTGCTATATTATCTGTCATTACAACAAAACTAATTGCAATCAATGGCAAAACAGGTGTAATATATCGTACCATATATTTTTTCTCGTTAAAGCTGGGTGAAAGCTTTACAACAAACATTATAAAGAAAACTATAGGAACTACAATAAGCATAATGTTAAATAACTGTTTGCTACGAATATCAGGGTCTTCTGTTCGGCGTACGAATTTTACAAAAATGTACGCAAGTGCTGCAAAAAACACTACAATTCCCAATGCACGCGGAAATGAAAAAGCATAAAGTATTCTTTCCATAAAGTCATTAAGCTGAGAAAAATATGATATGTTTGATAAGTTACTTATTCCTCGTGACGAAAAGAATATGTGATTTATACTCGAAGGAAAAATTAAAATTCCTATAACTCCACTTATTATATGGTATTTTGTATATCGGACAAACTCTTTATATTTTTTAAGATTTATCATCCTTATTACCATTACCGCAAATACAGGAAGAATAAACATACAAAAATAATACTGCGTCAAAAATCCTGCTACGGTTATCAAAGAGAGAAAAATAGCGGTTTTTTTGGTAGCTGAAAAGTTATTATTTACAATTTTTAAGGTCAAATAAAAGTAAGCTGTACACATGAATGTAAGCATTGCGTACATTCTGAAGAAAATAACCATAGAAATTGCACCCATACTCAATCCATATAAAATTGTAACGGGTACAATCAGATAGTCTCTGTTATAAATTTTAAGTATTTTTCGCAAAAGCAAGCAAGTCCCTATCATAAATACAAGATTTAAAGAAAAAATAATATATTTTGAAAAGGTTCCCAATGCAAATGACGATATTAAATGCACTAAAAAATAAAAAAGTGGTGGGTGCACATCTCTTGTCTGGTTATAGTAGGGCGAAATGTAATTAAAAATTTCATCATTTGATACCGTTAGATATTCTTTTGCCTCCTTAGGAGTTTTCCATACAGGTATTTCCGAATCTAGCTCTTCGTTTTGTGCTTGCTCAAACAGATGCGGATTTTTCTTGTAATATATATAATTATTTAATGTACTTTTAAAATCATCACCAATAATTAGTTTAGCTACAGTTCTGTTTGTGGCGTCCCTGTCGCCCGATGCATAAAAAATGTCACCGTATTTGTTATTGGATGAGCCGAAAGAATAAATCTCGTCCTCGTGAAAACCCTCTTTTTGTCCCACAAAAACAAACATTGTTACAACTATTAAAATGAGTGTCGCAATAAAAAATATTGTATTTTTATTTGTATTTTTTAAATTCAATTATTTCACTCCTGATAATCAGTTTTAAAATCTTCGTTAGTTTCACGCTTGTTGTTATATTCATCTACTAAGTAGAGCGGTCTGTGCTTTGATTCATTAAAAATTCTTCCCAAATATTCTCCAATGATTCCGAACAACATAATATTAATTCCTGAAAAGAAGAGAACCAAAAGAATTATTGCCTGAAAAGCCTGTATTGCAATGTTGTATGTTAAGCACTTTATAATTACATAAATAAAGTATACTAAAAGAGCCGAAAATGTCGGAACAGCTAAGATCGTTGCAATTCGTAAAGGAGATGTTGTAAAAGAAGTTATGCCATCAATCGCCAAATCAATTAAACGCTTATAATTCCACTTAGTTTCACCTGCGATTCGTGGGTCTCTGTCATACAAAACCTCTTTCTTTTTATAACCTATCCAACTAAACATCGATTTTGAGTTTCTGCCCGTTTCGCGCATCGTGCGAAGAGCATTGACGCATCTTTTATCAAGTAGTCTAAAGTCCCCTGTGTCTTTTTGTATTTCCACAGAGGTAAGGCTCTGAAGGAGTCTGTAGTACATGGAAGATGTCCATTTTTTAAGCCATGTTTCACCCTTTCTTGAGCGTCTTTTGGCATAAACATCATCATATCCTTTTTCCCACCATTTTATAAGTTCAGGAATAAGTTCCGGTGGGTCCTGAAGGTCTGCATCAATAAATATAACAGCATCACCCGTTGCATAGTCAAGCCCTGCAATCATCGCTGTTTCTTTACCGAAATTTCGAGAGAATGTAACATAAGAATAACGCTTATCTTTTGATCTTTGCTGTTTTATGAGTTCTAATGTATTATCCTTTGAACCGTCATCCACAAAAAGAACTTCAAATTCATAATTCGGGACAGAATCTATAAGTGCCGTAACCCTTTCAAACAGGATAGGCAACGACTCCTCCTCGTTATATGCCGGAATGATTATTGTAATCTTTCTCATTCTTACGCCCTCCGCCTACAAATTATAATAATTATACCATAGAAATCGTTTTTTGTCTATATTTTTAGAAAATCAAAAAAGACTGCAGAATATTATACTGCAGTCTTTTTTATTATTTCTTTAAAAATATTCCCGTAACAGGTCCAATATGTGCCGCAATAAGCGGGCCAACCTTATATTCTATGATGTTGCAATTTGGATATTTTTCCTTCAGGAGTTTTGCAATTTCTGCAACCTCTGAGTCCAATTTTCCGTTTGGAATATAAAATGTTGTATCAGCTTGCTCCGGATGATGAGAAGTAGCATAATCAAAAATTTTCTTCGCTATTTTTTTTCTTCCGCGTACCTTGCCTACAGCTGAAACCGTACCATCAACCAATGAAAGCACAGGCACAATGTCTAACATATTGCCAAAGACTAAAGAAGCTTTATTAATTCTTCCGCCTTTTTCCAAATACTCCAGCGTATTGGGAATAAAATATACCGTATAGCTTTCCATAAGTTCAAGAACTGCTTTAACAATTTCAGGAATTGTTTTTCCTTCTTTTGCAAGTTTTGCAGCCTCAATAACGCCCATGCCGTATGCATATGAATATCTGTAAGAATCAACAACCTCAATAACTGCATCAGGATTCTCTTCTAAAATCATGCTTTTTGCCAGATTTGCATTATTGTTCAAACCGCTCGCCTTAGAAGATAGAGTAATCATTAAAACCTGTGTGCCGTCATCAGTATATTTCTTAAATAAATCGTAAAATTCTGCAGTCGTAGGCTGAGAAGTTTTAGGAAAATCATTTAATGTGTCCAAAAGCGCATAAAAATCATCAGAAAAAGTATCTACGCCTGCTAAATATTCCTTGCCATCAGCATAAATTCTAAGCGGTAATACCTCGATATCATATTGCCTTTGCTGCTCTAATGTAAGGTCAGCGCCCGCATCTGTTATAATTTTAATGTCAGCCATAATCTATTCCTTTCTTCAGATAAAATGCAAATTATATGTTTTTCGGCGTACTGATAGTATCAGTCCAATTGCCATGCTCATAGCCAAAACAGACGAACCGCCGTAACTTATAAAAGGCAGCGGTATACCTGTTACAGGCAAAATACCTATCGTCATGCCGATATTTTCAATCGTGTGAAACATAAGCATCGAAGCAACGCCTACGGCAATTAAGCGACCATTGATGTCCGGTGCGTATTTTGCAATTTGAAAACAACGAAATATCAATATCAAAAGCAAAATAACCACAAAAATTGAACCTATAAAACCAAATTCTTCGCCAATTACACCAAATATAAAATCAGTGTCTTTTTCAGGAAGATATGAAAGAGAATTTATAGGACCGTTTTTATATCCATGTCCTAAAATACCACCCGAGCCAAACGCAAGCTTTGATTGAGATACCTGATATCCTGCATCGGATAGCTGTGTATTCGGGTTAAAAAACACTGCAATTCTTGCGCGCTGATAGTCGGCAAGAAATAGCCACAAGATTGGCATCAAAAGGATTGATGCAACCAACGCCCACAAAATATATTTATAATATATGCCTGAAATATAAAGCATAGTAAAAAGCATAAATATAAATACTAATGCAGTGCCGGTGTCATTTTGCAATACAACTAATCCTATTATCAAAACCGAAGACAAAATTGTTTTAACCAAAGGTTTTGCTTTGTTAAGAGTTTTATTTTCTACATTCTGGGAAATATCCCACGCGTAATACAGGCAAAAGAAAAGTTTTACAAATTCTGATGGTTGTATTCCGATTGAACCAAATCTTATCCAGCTTAAAGCACCGGTTTCTTCCTTTCCTATTCCAAAAAGAAAAACCAATATGAGAAGAAAAATGCTTAAAAAATAAATATATCGCATAACGGGGATTAAAGACCTGTAATCCCAGAATGCAATTAAAATCATAGAAATTATACCTAAAATACATGCAAAAAGCTGTACTAACGGTTTTCTTTCTTCTGCTCCTGAGGCGCTTTCTACACAAAAAATGCCGATCGCCATAAGCAAAACGGTTAATAAAACCAGGAAAAAATCAATTGATAAAATATTTTTTTTCAATCTATTACCCCATAATTATAACATAATAAAAATAATAAATCAATCAGTATTTTTATTGTGTGTAGATAGAAAAAAAATAAACTCCTCACAGAGGAGTTTATTTTTTTATTTATAATATTTAACTGCTGATGTAAAGAGATTCATTTCAAATGTTCCCTCTACATTTTTGTAGAGATTAGCACCTATTCGCTCGCTATGTCCCATTTTACCGAACACTCTGCCATCGGGAGAAAGTATACCCTCAATCGCATAGTCTGAGTTATTGGGATTAAATAAAACATCATTTGTGGGATTGCCATCTAAATCTACATACTGTGTAGCAATCTGTCCATTTTCAGCCAACTGTCTGATTAAACTGTCAGGTGCTATAAATCTTCCCTCGCCATGCGAAATCGGAACCGTATAAATTTCTCCAGGCTTTGTTTCCATAAGCCAGGGGGATTTATTAGAAGCAATTTTTGTTCTTACCAGTCTTGACTGGTGGCGTCCGATTGTATTGTAGGTGAGTGTGGGGCAGGTTTCGTCTGTATCAATGATTTCGCCAAATGGTACAAGGCCCAATTTAATTAGTGCCTGGAAACCGTTACAAATACCACACATGAGTCCGTCACGATTCTTCAAAAGTTCATGAACTTCATCCTTTATTACAGCGTTTCTAAAGAATGCTGTAATGAATTTACCTGAACCATCGGGTTCATCACCGCCAGAAAAACCACCCGGAATAAATATAATCTGCGATTCTTTGATTTGCTTTGCAAAATAATCTATAGAGTCTGAAATTCCCTTAGCTGATAAGTTGTTAATTACAATAATTTCAGGGTCTAAACCTGCACGGCGTGCTGCCTTTGCTGAGTCAAATTCGCAGTTTGTACCTGGAAATACAGGAATCAGCACTTTGGGTTTTGCAACCTTAATGCTTGCCGGTGCAACTGAAAAATCAGGATATGATAAGTCAGGTAAAGTTTTAATTTCCTTCGTTATATTACATGGGTAAACAGGCTCAAGCTTATTTTCATATAATTCTAAAAGTTCGCAAAGTGAGATTTTTTTATTCTTATATGAAATCTCGGTATTGTTTGTTGTATTACCCAACTCGATACCTATATCCATATCTTCAGCCAACTCTACGATAAACGAACCGTATAAGTAACCAAAAATATCTGCATAATCCACAGAATCGTTAAATTTAAAGCCTAATTTATTACCAAAGCACATCTTCATTACAGCTTCGGCTACACCGCCGTATGTGGGAGTGTAGGCAGCAACGATTTTTCCTTCGCGAACAAGAGTTGAAACTGTGCTGTAAATCTCTTTTACTGAATCGGCAACAGGAAGGCAATTTTCATCATACTCAGGTTTTAAAAGGACAACCTTGCTTCCTGCCTTTTTAAATTCAGGCGAAATTATATTGTCAACATTATCTGTCGTAACCGCAAACGAAACAAGTGTAGGCGGAACATCAATATCTTCAAACGAACCGCTCATTGAATCCTTTCCACCGATTGATGCGATTTCATAGTCCATCTGCGCTTTAAATGCACCAAGCAGGGCTGATAATGGTTTTCCCCAACGCTTACCGTCTTTTTGAGGCTTTTCAAAGTATTCCTGGAATGTGAGGTAAACCTCAGAAAAATCTGCTCCTGCTGCAATTAATTTTGAAACTGATTCGACAACCGCTAAATATGCACTGTGATATGGGCTTTTTTCCGCTATAAACGGGTTATAGCCCCAAGCCATAAGAGAACATGTTTTAGTGTCATTTTTCTCAACAGAAATTTTATTTACCATAGACTGAACGGGTGTCAACTGATATTTTCCGCCAAATGGCATAAGCACAGAGCCTGCACCGATTGTTGAGTCGAATCGCTCAGATAAACCACGCTTCGAGCAAATATTTAAATCCTCTGCAATTTTTCTATATTCCGCTTCAAAATCAGAAGAATATTCTTTAGTAAATGTACGAGGGGCTAAAGGTGTGATATTAATATGCTTTTCTGCACCATTTGAATTTAAGAAATCACGCGAAATATCACAGATTTTTTTACCGTTCCATGTCATGGTAAGGCGCGCCTCTTCTTTAACCTTAGCCACAGCAGTAGCCTCCAGGTTTTCAGATTTTGCTAACGCCATAAACTTTTCAACATCTTTTGCTTCAACAACAACAGCCATTCTTTCCTGTGATTCAGAAATAGCAAGTTCTGTGCCGTCTAAGCCCTCGTATTTCTTAGGAACTGCGTTTAAGTCAATATCTAAACCGTCTGCAAGCTCACCTATAGCTACAGATACACCGCCTGCACCAAAGTCGTTACAACGCTTAATTAAAAGTGATGCTTCTTTATTTCTAAATAATCTCTGCAGTTTTCTTTCTTCTGGAGCGTTACCTTTTTGCACTTCTGCACCGCATTCGTCCAGTGACTCTAATGTATGGGATTTTGAAGAGCCTGTTGCACCGCCGCAACCGTCTCTGCCTGTTCTTCCGCCAAGTAAAATTACAACATCGCCAGGTTCGGGAACCTCACGGCGTACATTTTCAGCAGGAGCAGCACCAATAACTGCACCTATCTCCATACGCTTTGCAACATATCCGTCATGGTAAATCTCATCAACCTGACCTGTAGCTAAACCTATCTGGTTGCCGTATGAACTGTATCCTGCAGCCGCAGTTGTAACAAGCTTTCTTTGAGGAAGCTTTCCCTTCATTGTTTCAGAAATAGGGCGCAAGGGGTCAGCAGCTCCCGTTACGCGCATAGCAGAATATACATACGCTCTTCCTGATAACGGGTCACGGATAGCTCCACCTATACATGTAGCAGCACCACCAAAAGGTTCGATTTCTGTGGGGTGGTTGTGGGTTTCATTTTTAAATAACAAAAGCCATTTCTGAGTTTCGCCATCCACATCAACATCGATTTTTACTGTGCATGCATTAATTTCTTCAGATTCGTCAATTTTTGGGAGTTTGCCGCAAGATTTTAAAAATCTTGTTGAAATTGTGGCTAAGTCCATAAGATTTATAGGCTTTGTTCTTCCTAATTTTTTGCGAACCTCTACATATTCTTCGTAGGTCTTTTGCAAAAGCTCATCTTCAAATTTAACACTATCTATTGTTGTTAAAAATGTTGTATGTCTGCAGTGGTCAGACCAATATGTATCAATCATTCTGATTTCAGTAATTGTAGGGTTTCTGTTTTCGTTTATAAAATACTCCTGACAGAACTTGATATCGTCAAAGTCCATTGCCAGACCGTAATTTTTAATAAATGTTTTTAATCCATCATCATCAAGTTGTGTAAAACCATCTAAGACAGCAACTTCTACAGGAATTTCAAAGTCTGCTTTTAAAGTAGAAAATGTATCAAGGGTTGCTTCTCTTGATTCAACAGGGTTTATAACATATTTTTTAAATGCTTCAATATCTTCTTTTGAAAGGTCGCCTTCTAAAATGTAAACCCTAGCAGTACGAACCGTGGGACGCTCGCCCTGTGATATAATCTGTATGCACTGTGATGCCGAATCTGCCCTTTGGTCAAACTGGCCAGGAAGATATTCCGTTGCAAAAACATATGCATTATCAATATTTTCCAGATTTTTGCTTGTAATATCTAACTGAGGCTCAGAAAAAACAGTCTTTACCGCATAATCAAAAAGGTCTTTTTCAATGTTTTCCACATCATAGCGGTTAATTAGTCGAACATTTTTTAAGCCTTTAATACCAAGAAGGGTAGTAGCATCATTTTTTAACGATGCAGCTTCATTGGCAAGCTCTTTTTTCTTTTCTACATATACTCTGTAAACCATATTATTTAGCCTTCTCCTTTATTTTAATGCGCGTAGTGCACGCTGTCCAATGTCGCGTCTTATAAATGCGTTGTCAAAGTGTACCTTATTTACCTCTTCGTACGCCTTTTCTATTGCAGACGAAAGATTATCTGCTGTTGCCACAACTCCTAAAACACGACCGCCTGAAGTCAGGAGTTTGCCGTCTTTAAGTG
>JAZSQN010000020.1:0-4093 GCA_045537995.1 Congzhengia sp.
GAATGCAACGGCATCGTCTTCTAATGCTTTCGGGAAAATATAGAATGTTCCGTTGGGACGGACACATGTAAAACCTAATTCGCATAAAGCGTCATATAAAATATTCATATTTGTTTCGTAAACAGACAAATCTGCAACTAAGTCTGCATATTCTGCAACTGCTAACTGAAATATTGAAGCAGGGCAGTTGTGACCGGTTCCTCGTGAAATTTGCCCCATCATTACTACCATTGTTTCTGCCTCCGGACATTCGGGGTTCACCGCAACATAACCTATACGCTCACCGGGAAGTGACAATGACTTTGAAAAAGAATAACAAGTGAGTGTATATTTGTAGAATTTTGCAGGGTAGGGCGATTCAATTCCGTCAAAGAGGATTTCACGGTATGGCTCGTCTGAAATGAGGTAAATTTCGTGACCGTATTCTTTTGATTTTGCGGTCAGAATTTCAGAAAGCTTTATAAGAGTTTCTTCGGAATATGCAACGCCTGACGGGTTGTTGGGAGTGTTTATCAATACGGCTGAAACCTTATTGTTAAGCATATTTTCAAATTCTGAGAAGTTAATCTGAAAATCATCGGTATTTGGGGCAACAGTTTTCAAAACGGCGCCTGAATGATTTATGTAAGGAATATATTCAGGAAAAAATGGGGCGAATGTAATAACTTCGTCACCCGGCTCTGTAACGCATCTTACAGCGTGAGCGATAGCGCCTGCTGCTCCTGATGTCATAAAAATATGAGAGCCTTTATATTCCATGCTAAATCGTCTATTTAGTGAGGCTGCGATTTTTTCCTTTGCTTCTGGTATGCCAAGACTTGGGCTGTAGCCATGAAGTTTCATTGGATTTTCTTCGGATAAAAGCTTAATCATATAGTCTGTAAATTCCTGAGGAACAGGGATTGATGGGTTACCAAGACTATAATCAAATACATTTTCGTATCCTATTTCTTTTCCTCTTGCTGTAGCGAACTCAGAAAGTTCACGAATTACTGATTTTTTTGAAAGCATTTCCTTGTACTTTTTAGCTAACATTTTTATTCCTCCGTATTTATCATATCCATAAAATCATCTAAGTTTAAGGTTTTAATTCCCAGACTTTCGGCTTTTGCAAGCTTACTGCCTGCGTTCTCTCCGACGATTAGATAGTCTGTTTTTTTAGAAACAGAACCTATAGCCTCGCCGCCGTTTTTTTCTATTAATTCTACGATTTCATCGCGCGTAATTCCCTCAAATTTACCTGTTACAACAATTTTTTTACCTGAAAGTTCAGAACTTACGGATTTAATATCTTCGGTTTTATCATTTACACCTAACTCAATAAGGCGATGGACAAGACGACGGTTTTCCTCATGAAGAAAGTAGTCTACGATGTTTTGTGCTGTTTTTTCGCCAATATCGGGAATTTCTATAAGCTCCTCAAAGGTAGCATTCATAAGCATATCCATTGTGGTAAAACGCTTACAAATCGTTTTTGAGGATTTTAAACCGTTTAGGTTAATACCTAAAGCATATAAAAATCTGTAAAGGTCGCGATCTTTACTTTTATTTATCGAAGAAAGTAAATTTTGTGCGCTTTTATCGCCCATTTTATCTAAAGCTGAAATTTTTTCTTTTTCCAATGTATAAAGGTCAGCGGGAGATTTGATAAATCCTTCATCTAAAAATTTTTCCAAAAGTGCAGGACCTAGCCCTTCAATATCCATAGCGTCACGAGATACATAGTGCATAAGCCTTCTTAAGAGCTGTGCAGGACAGCTGTCACCTGTGCAACGGTGAGCGGCTTCTCCTTCAACTCTTACAACGGGAGAACCACACTCAGGACATCTGTCGGGCATGTGAAATTCTCTTTCTTCCCCTGTTCTGTCACGCGGCTCAATACCTACGATTTCAGGAATTATATCGCCTGCTTTTCTTACATATACATTATCTCCAATTTTTATATCCCGTTCACGAATGAAGTCGATGTTATGCAGAGTTGTTTTGGAAATTACACTACCTGCTACACGCACAGGTTCAAGCAGTGCGTTAGGTGTGATTTTTCCTGTTCTTCCAACCTGAACAAAAATATCTAAAAGCTTGGTTTTCTTTGTTTCAGGCGGATACTTATATGCTATTGCCCATCGGGGACATTTAGCAGTAGAACCTAATTCTTCACGAAGAGTCAAGTCATTTACTTTAATTACTGCACCGTCAATTTCAAATGGGAGTTCATCACGCTCTTTGCCAATTTTTTCGACCTGCAAAAATGCCTCTTTAATATTTTCAAAAACTCTATTTTGCTGAACAGTTTTAAATCCAAGTTCTTTTAGAATTGCTAATCCTTCATGGTGCGTTTTATATTCTAAACCATCAGAACGCTGAATGTTGAAAATAAAAATATCGAGATTTCTTTCCCTTGCAATTTTAGAATCAAGCTGACGAAGGCTGCCTGCTGCGGCGTTTCTTGGATTTGCAAAAAGAGATTGTCCATTTTTTTCTCTTGATTGGTTCAGTTTTTCAAAGGTTGCTTTTGACATAAAGACCTCGCCTCTGACCTCAAGATAGGGGATAGGGCGCGCGAGTCTTAAAGGAATAGAGTTTATGGTTTTTAGGTTTTCTGTTACATCTTCGCCTGTTATTCCGTCACCTCGTGTTGAACCACGCACAAAAAGACCGTTTTCATATTCTAATGAAACTGATAAACCGTCAATTTTATACTCTGTAACATAGGAAACATTACCTACAGCATCACGAACTCGTTTATCAAAATCTATAACTTCTTCTTCTGAAAAGGCATCATTTAAGCTTTGCATAGGAACAATGTGTGTAACACTTTGAAACCCATCTGCTACATTGCCTATAACGCGTGTAGTAGGGGAAGCGGGGTCACGGAACTGAGGGTATTCTTCTTCTAAATTTTTAAGCTCACGAAGAAGCATATCGTACTCATAATCGGAAATCTGAGGGTTGTCCAAAACATAGTACTGATGCGAATGATGAGTTAATAAAGCTGTCAATTTTTCAATTCGTAATTTTGCTTGTTCCATAGTGCACCCCATTCTTTTAATATCTTTATTATTATACTCCAAATCGTAAAAAAATGCAATAGACATAGAGTTGTTTTACACATAAATTTAAATACTTGTAATGAAATACGAAGTTTTCTATTGATTTTTATTTTTTGCTATGTTACAATAACTATTATGTAAAAATTAACAAAAGGAGAGGGAAATATGGATATTTTTGCTTTTGCTCTATACTTTGTAGCAATGATTGCTATAGGTATTGTGTTTTTCTTTAAATCAAGAAGCGCCACAGAAAAAGATTATTTTTTAGGTGGCAGAGCTATGGGGCCTTGGGTAACAGCTATGAGTGCTCAGGCGTCAGATATGAGTGCGTGGTTGCTTATGGGATTGCCCGGAAGTATTTTAGCTTTTGGTTTCGGTCAGGCGTGGATTGGTATAGGTCTTGCAATCGGTACTGCTGCAAACTGGATTTTAGTTGCAAAAAGACTTCGTAAATTTTCAAAGGCTTCGGGAGATTCTATTACGCTTCCTCAGTATCTTTCAAATAGATTTGCGTCAAAAAGCCATGCGGTAAGCATTATTTGTGCAGTAGTGTTTTTAGTATGCTTTACAATATATGTAGCATCAGCATTTGTTGCAGGTTCTGATGTATTTACAACACTTATTCCAAGTCTTTCAAAGTCAACAGCAATGATTATATTTGCGGCAATCGTTGTAGTCTACACCTTTTTAGGTGGATTTAATGCGGTTTGTTGGACAGATTTCTTTCAGGGTCTTTTAATGATTGCTGCACTTTTAATTGTACCGATAGTTGTAGGTTTTACAAGAGAGTTAGAGCCGGCAGCTCTTACAACAGTGTATGAAGGTCCAAATGGTGAACAGTTTGAATTTGTGGCAAATTTCTTTAATGCAAGTTGGAAAGATATAATTTCAGGTCTTGGCTGGGGTCTTGGATATTTTGGTATGCCCCATATTATTGTACGATTTATGGCTATTGAAAAACCATCGATGGTTAAAAAGTCAGCTACGGTTGCAATCATCTGGGTTGTGCTTTCGCTTGCTGCGGTAGTAGTTATTGCATATCT
>JAZSQN010000159.1:0-22283 GCA_045537995.1 Congzhengia sp.
TTTAATGAGTACTTAATGGAGGTGCATATATATGGCAAAATGCGAAATTTGCGGAAAAGGTGTTACATTTGGTATCAAAGTCAGCCATTCTCACAGAAGAAGTAACAGAACTTGGAAGCCTAATATCAGAACTGTAAAAGCAATCGTTAATAATACACCTAAAACATTACATGTTTGCTCAAGATGCCTTCGTTCAAACAAGGTAGAAAGAAGTATGTAATTATAGTTTCTGAAAATTATTTTGAGAAATAGGCGTATCGGGAATATCCCGATGCGTTTTTTTCTTGGTATTAAAAAATAATCTCTAAAAATTTAAAAACGGCTTGACAATTATGTTAAAAATAGGTATAATATATAAATGCATTGTGGGTTTACAATGCAGGAAGGTGGCACCGGTATGGTATGTGATGTAAGCACTGTAGTAAATACTGAAGGTGCACAAATTTCGCTAGAAGAATCGATAGAGGTTCAAAATCTTGCACCAGATATAAAAGATGCAAAATTAAACCTCAGCGGTAAGATTACTTGTACAGGCGGAGTTTTGGTATTAGATGCAAAAATAGATGCGAAAATAAATACCATTTGTGCTCGCTGTTTATCGGAGTTAACTTTACCGATTGCTTTTAGCTTTAGCGAAACACTTGTTCAAAATGGACACAGTGACGACACAGATAAAGATTCGGTAATCGTTTTTGACGGTACCGAAATAGATGTGGGCGAAATTGCTGTCAATAATTTATTGTTGAATATTTCTTCAAAATATTTGTGTAAAGAAGAGTGTTTGGGACTTTGTTCAAAATGCGGAAAAAATTTGAATGAAGGCAAATGCGATTGTGATTTTGTCGAAATTGATCCAAGATGGGAAAAATTAAAAAATTTTAAGTGATAAAATTCAGGAGGTGTAGACTATGGCAGTACCTAAGAGAAAAACCTCACAGGCAAGGCGTGACAAAAGAAGAGCAAACTGGAAGCTTAGCATTCCCGGTTTCGTGAGCTGCCCTAAATGCGGTGAACCTATCATGGGACATAGAGTATGTAAGGCTTGTGGCTACTACAACGGAAAAGAAGTTGTAAAAAAAGAAGCATAATTATGCGTAAATGAGGATAGAGAAGGAAATATTTCCTTCTCTATTTTTGTATGAGGAGCAGGAGGTGAGAAGATGCACGGAGCATATGTTTTGTCAGTAGATTCAGGCAGCATAGCGGAAGAATTGGAGATAGAATCAGGAGACCTTATTTTATCTATTGACGGAAAAAAGATAATAGATTACCTAGATTACAAATTTTTATCTACAAATGAGCATATTACAATGCAAGTTAAAAAAGTGTCCGGTGAACTTTATGAGTATGAGATATTTAACGATGAGTTAGAAGATTTAGGTATAAATTTTAAAAATATGCTTTTTGATAAAGCGCATAGCTGTCATAATAAGTGCGTTTTCTGTTTTATAGACCAGATGCCTCGCGGGATGCGCGACACTCTGTATTTTAAAGATGATGATGCAAGGCTTTCTTTTCTTTACGGAAACTATGTTACTCTTACGAATATGAGCGACGAAGATATAGACAGAATTATTGAATATAAGATTTCGCCTGTAAACATTTCGGTTCATACGACCAATCCTGAATTAAGGAAATTTATGTTGAACAACAAAAATGCAGACAAAATTTTAAAGCATATAAAGAAATTTTACGATAATGGTATACAGATGAATATGCAGGTTGTTTTATGCAGAGACATAAACGATGGAAAAGAGCTCGACAGAACTATAGAGGACTTATCTCAATTTATTCCTATGGCAAGGAGTATGTCGGTAGTGCCTGTAGGATTGACAAGGTTCAGAGACGGACTTTATCCTCTAAAGGCATTTGACGAAGAAAGCAGCAAGGAAGTTGTAGAACAGATTTCGAGTTGGCAAAATAAACTTTTAGAAAAATACGGAACAAGGTTTGTTTATGCTGCTGATGAGTTTTTTGTAAATGCAAATATTTCTGTTCCTTGTGCACACGAATATGAAGATTTTCCGCAGATAGAAAACGGCGTAGGTATGCTTTCTTCGATGGAAGAAGAATTTATATCAGCGTGTAATTTAGAAATAAAATTAAAGGAAAAGAAAAAAACCATAGTAGCTACGGGAGAAATTTCCGCAAATTTCATAAAAAAGCTGGTAAATCAAGCCAAAATGCGTTATAATATAGATGATATAGAAGTGGTTGCTGTAAAGAACGAGCTTTTTGGAGGAAAAGTGACAGTTTCCGGATTGCTCGGCGCAACTGATTTAATCCGTGAACTTTCGCAAAAATCAGCACAGAGGCTTCTTATCACGGAGTCAATGTTAAAAGCTGACGAAGATGTTTTTCTAGACGATATAACATTAACCGAAGCCGAAGACAAATTAGGTATGGAAATCGTTCCTGTAAAAAATAACGGAACTGATTTTTTGATGGCACTTTTAGGATACTAAAGAAAGAGGAAAGACTATGAAAAAGGCAACTATAGCAATTGTAGGAAGACCGAATGTTGGCAAATCTACACTTTTTAATAAAATAGCGGGTAGCCGTATTTCTATAGTTGATGATACGCCTGGTGTAACACGAGATAGAATTTACGCTGAGGCGGAGTGGTTGAATCGCAGCTTTACGCTGATTGATACAGGTGGAATAGAGCCGAAGTCTGATGATGAGATTTTAAAGAGTATGAGGCTTCAGGCAGAAATTGCTATCGACCGCGCAGACTGTATTGTTTTGATGACTTGTATTCATGATGGACTGACTGCAGCAGATAAAGATGTAGCGGCGATGCTTCAAAAGTCCGGAAAACCTATTGTTTTAGCTGTAAACAAGGTTGATCACGGCGGAGAGCCACCTATGGATTTTTACGAGTTTTATAATCTCGGATTAGGGGACCCTATTGCTATTTCATCAACTCATGGCTTGGGAGTAGGAGATTTGCTAGACGAGGTATTTTCAAAAATTCCGGAGGAACTTTTATCTCCCATAGACGAAGAGGATACGGCGCTGCGTGTTGCTATTGTGGGAAAACCCAATGCGGGAAAATCCTCGCTTGTGAATAAGATTTTAGGCGAGGACCGAGTAATTGTAAGTAATGTTGCAGGCACAACAAGAGATGCTATTGATACAAGATTTACAAAAGACGGAAAAGAGTATATTTTAGTTGATACTGCAGGTATGAGAAAGCGTGGAAAAATAGACGAAGGAATTGAACGTTACAGTGTAATTCGTTCGCTTTCTGCAGTTGATAACTGTGATGTATGCATAATTGTGGTAGATGCAAAAGAAGGAATTTCAGAGCAGGATTCAAAGATTGCGGGATACGCACATGAAAAAGGAAAAGCATCTATTATTGCAATAAACAAGTGGGATTTAATAGAAAAGGATACCCACACAATGAAAAATTTCACAGAAAAGGTAAACTTGGAGCTGGGTTTTATGCAGTATGCACCTCAGGTTTATATTTCTGCTTTAACAGGACAGAGAATTGATAAGCTTTTTGAACTTATTGATTATGTTCATATTCAGCATACAATGAGAATAAAAACAAATATGTTAAATGATGTTTTAAGTGAGGCAACGATGAAGGTACAACCTCCGTCAGATAAGGGTAAACGCTTAAAGATATATTATATGACGCAAGCCTCAACCTGTCCTCCTACATTTGTTGTATTTGTAAATAATAAGGAGCTTATGCATTTTTCTTATTTAAGGTATCTGGAAAATCAAATAAGAACAGTATTTGGTTTAACAGGTACACCTGTAAGATTTATAGTTAGAGAAAGAAATGACGATAAAGGAAGCAAGGAATAACAGGGAGGATTTTTATGTTATCAGCAATTGTAATAACGGCTGTTCTTTCATATCTTTTGGGCAGTATTAATACATCTATGATAGTTTCAAAAATAAAGAAAAGAGATATAAGGAAAGAAGGCAGTGGAAACGCAGGAGCAACAAATGCCCTTCGCGTTTTGGGAAAATCAGCTGCTGCAATTGTAGTTTTAGGCGATGCGCTTAAGGCGTTTATAGCGTTAGGTATTGCAAACATTACAGCAACCGCTTTCCAAGTGACAGATGCAAGACTTGTTTTAATATATGTTGCGATGATGGCGGTTGTTATCGGTCACGACTTTCCTTTGTATTTTGGATTTCGCGGAGGAAAAGGAATAGTAACATCGGTGGCGGTAATTTTTGCTCTTGACTGGCGTATGGGAATTATGGTTTTAGGCACAGGTGTTTTATGTATCGTACTTACCAGATTTGTTTCTTTAGGCTCGTTAGTGGGATGCGTGATATTTCCGCTGTTTTGCATTGCGAAGTATATGGATTTGCCGTTTTCCTATGAAAAGCTGATAATAATTCCTGCAGCGTTTTTAGGAATTTTGGGAATTATGCGCCATAAAAATAATATTAAGAAGCTTGTGTCGGGAACGGAAAATAAAATAGGTGACAAGTCTAAAAAATAGTTTGGATGGTGAGGATATTGAATATATCTGTTATTGGTTCAGGAACATGGGGTTGCGCTTTATGTGCAATTGCTGCAGAAAAAGGAAATGATGTGACACTTTGGTCATATTTTAAAGAGGAAAGCGAAGATTTAAAAAACAGCGGTGGAAAGGTAAAAAACCTTCCTGGTTTTGTGTTGCCTGAAAATATAACATATACCAGCGATTTAGAAGTTGCATCAAAGGATAAAGATTTAATTGTTATGGTAACTCCGTCTCAAGCTATTGGTAAAACTGCTCAGGCTATGAGTAAATTTGTAAAAGAAGGTACAATTATAGTCTGCGCGTCAAAAGGCTTTGACGGTGAAACCCAAAAAACTCTTACTGAAACGATAGAAGATAAAATTCCTCGTGCAAAGGTAGCGGCCCTATCAGGACCTTCTCATGCAGAGGAGGTTGCAAAGCATATGCCTACAACACTGGTTGCAGCAAGTAAAGATAGACAGGTTGCTGAGATTATCCAGGAACTTTTTATGACAGAGTACTTAAGAATTTATACAAATGATGATGTTTTAGGAGTTGAAATTGGCGGAGCATTAAAAAACATAATTGCTTTATGTGCCGGAATTTCAGATGGTTTAGGCTTAGGCGACAATGCTAAGGCTGCCCTTATGACACGCGGCATGGCAGAAATTGCAAGACTTGGTATAAAAATGGGCGCAAAGCTCTCGACATTCAGTGGACTTTCGGGAATGGGAGATTTAATTGTTACATGTACAAGTATGCATTCAAGAAACAGAAGAGCGGGTATTTTAATTGGTCAGGGCAAAACCGTTGAAGAGGCTACAAAAGAAGTCAATATGGTTGTAGAAGGAATTTATGCAACGAAGGAAGCGTATAAGCTTTCTGAAAAATATGATGTTGAGATGCCTGTTGTACATGAGGTATACAGAGTTCTTTTTGAAGGAAAATCAGCTAAGAATGTAGCGTATGCTTTAATGACTAGAGGCAAAAGGCACGAATTAGATCACGGTTCATGGTCATAATCCGGAGGAGAAAGTATGAAATGGTTTAAAAGAGGCAATAAAGAAGAAAAAGAAGTGATTTTGCCGGAAAATATTGAGTCGGAAGAATATTTAAAAGATGTCGCAGACTATACCGAAGTACCGAAAAAAAGTTTTTTCGAAAAGCTAAAAGATGGCCTTTCAAAAACAAGAAATGCGGTTTTCGGCAGGATTGACGATGTCTTTTTTTCGTTTAAAACGGTTAATGAAGAGCTTTTTGAGGAATTGGAGGAAGTGTTAATAACTGCAGATATCGGTGTTGACACCTCTATATATATAATTTCTGAACTGAAGAAGTTGGCTCGTGAAAAGCATATAACAGAACCTGAAGATTTAAAAGCAGAATTAAAAAATATAATTTGTAAAATACTAAGTGAGCAAAATACAGAGTGCAATTTAGAAGGAAAACCTGCTGTTATTATGGTAATAGGTGTAAACGGTGTTGGTAAAACCACATCAATAGGAAAAATGGCAAATTACTATAAGATGCAGGGGAAAAAAGTGTTGCTTGCGGCGGCAGACACCTTCAGGGCTGCTGCAATCGATCAGCTGGAAATATGGGCAAATCGTGCAGGAGTGGACATTGTAAAGCATCAGGAGGGCTCAGACCCTTCGGCTGTGGTTTTTGATGCAATTAAAGCGGCTAAGGCAAGAGATGCAGACATTGTAATTTGCGATACTGCGGGAAGGCTCCATAACAAGAAAAACCTTATGGATGAACTTGCGAAAACCTCAAGAGTAATAGAAAGAGAAACGGAAAAACAAGCAGCTGAAGTTTTGTTGGTTTTAGATGCGTCAACAGGTCAAAATGCATTAATTCAAGCTCGTGAATTTAAAAACGCGGCAAATATTACAGGCGTAGTTCTTACTAAGCTTGACGGTACAGCAAAGGGTGGAGTTGTAATTGCGTTGTCGCGTGAACAGAATATAGGAGTTAAATTTATCGGTGTAGGAGAAGGCATAGAAGATTTGCAAAAATTTGATCCTGAAGAATTTGCGGGAGCACTTTTTCCTGAAAAATGATTGAGGAGGAAATAATAATGGATTTTAATAACAGTACTTTTGGCGGATTTGGTGGATTTAATAACGGAGAAGATTTGGCTGAAAAATTTAAAAACCAGAAAAACAAACTCACTCGTGGGAAAAAGGTGTTTTTATGGATTGCAATTGTATTGATTCTTCTGATTGTTGTAGCAACTGCATCAATTAATCTGATAATGGAAATATGGCAGATAAATGAAATAGGAAAAGAGTTTGGCGATATTTATTTAAAGAATCTTTTTATAAGGGTTTTGGTCTCTCTTTCAGGTTTTGTGGTTGTATTTTTAATTTCACTTTTTAACCTGTTTTTAATAAGAAAAATCGCAATAAAAAAACATTTTAATATGCCAATTTTAAATAAAAAATGGCCGTATATTTTATGTGCGGTTTTAGTTTCTTTAGTATTTGGCGGTGTCATGGGAAGCGGTTCATATTTAGAATTGCTTACCTCCTTAAATGCAAAGGAATTTGGAATAACAGACCCGCTTTTTAATAAGGATATAAGCTATTACATTTTTGTAAGACCGTTTTTAAAAACAGTTGTTTCTGCCCTTAAAAGCGCATTTTTATTTCAGACAGTTTTAACAATTGTAATTTATTATATATCATTTCTTCTTTCAGGTACAAAAAAAATAAAGGAAATGATTATGCTGGAAAAAGGAGCGCTTATTCACATAATATCAAATGTTATCGTTTATTATGTTATGATGATACTATCCTACCGTTTGACAGCAGAAAATCTCCTTTATGGTTCGTTTGGTCGTGATACGATTCAAGGAGCAGGATTTATCGAGGCTAATATATGGCTTAATTATTATAAGGTTATCCCTTATATTTTGTTGATTGCTGTTGTTCTTACCGTATTTTTTATATGGAAAAAGAAGCTTAAAACAGCAGTTTTATGTGTACTGATTGTACCTTTGGCGTATGTGTTGGTATTTGTTGCTTCCTTTGTTACAAATCAATTTGTGGTGGCACCTGATGAGAGAAACTATCAATTGGAATATATTAAAAATAATATGGAAGCAACCAAAGAGGCATATGCTTTAAATGAAATAAAAGAAGTTCAATTTGACTTTTCCAAAGAGCTTACAGGCAATGCAATAAAAGAAAACAGCGAGGAGCTTACGAATACCAGAATTATTGATTTTGGTGCATCACTCACTGCATATAATCAGCTTCAGTATTTGAGAAAATATTATACATTTAATGATATAGATGTAATTCCGTATAAATTTGACGGCAACCTAACGGGTGTTTTCATGTCTGCAAGAGAACTGAATAAAGATAACTTAGAACAGTCTGCGCGTTCGTATGCAAATGAAAAGTTTCGTTACACACATGGTTTTGGAGTTGTAGCAAGCCCGTTTAATGAGGTTAGCGCTGATGGTCAGCCGTATTTTGCGATAAAAGATATCCCTCCTGTATCAACAAACGGAATGCCTAAGCTTACTCAACCAAGAATTTATTATGGTGAGAGTACAAATGACTATGTAATAGTAGGCTCTGACAATTTAGAACTTGACTATTCAGAAGGGTATGAAGATATTGAATATACCTATACAGGTGACTCTGGCGTGAAAATGAGCTTTTTTAAAAAGCTTATGTTTTCTATATACTATAAAGATTATAAAATGTTTTTTTCGGGAAATATTGACGAAAACAGCAAAATTTTGATTAACAGAAATGTTTTAAAAAGAGTAAAAATGGTAGCGCCATTCTTAAAATATGAAGAGGACCCACAGGTTGTTGTTGATGATAACGGTGAAATAAAGTGGGTAATAGATGCGTACACATATTCTGACCAATATCCATACGCGCAGAAATTTGAAGATGTAAACTATATAAGAAACTCAGTAAAAGTAATTGTAGATGCATATACAGGAGATGTCGAATTTTACATTATAGATAAAGATGACCCTGTAGTAAATACCTATAAAAGTATTTATCCTGATTTGTTTTCAGATGAGGAAATTCCTGAAAGTATAATGAACCATCTTACAACACCTGAAGGCTTATTTAAACTGCAGACTCAAGTTTATCAAAGATATCATTTAGATGATGCGGGGCAGTTTTATGATCAGGCAGACGTATGGAGAGTGGCTACTGAGAAATATCAGGATAATGAAATTACGGTAAACCCTTATTTTAATATTTTTACTATTGAAAATGAAACAGAGCCCGAGCTTGTTTTAAATATGCCGTATGTTTTAGGCGACAAGTATAACATGGTGGGGATTTTAATGAAGCGTACATCTCCCGAGCATTATGGTGAATTAGTGCTTTACAGAATTCCTAAGAGCAATACGGTATATGGTCCTATGCAGATAGAAAACAAGATAGACAATGATCCTGATATTTCAAGAGAGATGACACTCTGGGGACAAGGAGGCTCTACAGTAATTCGAGGAAATCTTTTGGTTATACCATTTAAAAATTCGATTTTCTATGTAGAACCTGTATATATAACTTCTCAAAATAATGCCTCATTGCCTGAGGTAAAAAGAATAATAGTGGCATATAAAGATGAAGTAGTTATGGCGCCAACGCTAGAGGAGGCACTCGCTCAGGTTATTAAAGATTCAGACGGTATAAATACAGAACAAACAGAAAGTGAATTAAACGAGCCTTCTGACAATTTAGAAAATGATTCGTCAAAAACAAATAGTGAGCAAATAAAGAAGGTAATAGATGCGTATGATGCATTTCGTGAATACAGCAAGAATAATAACTGGAAACAGATGGGAGAAAGTCTGTCTGAATTAGATGAAGCAATCAACGGCATAAGGTAGTCTATTGACAGTTGACAGTAAAAAATGTTATAATTACCAAAATAAGTAATTTATAAATTCAAAAGGGGGAAAAAATATGGATAGAGCACCATTTTATGTGCTTGCTGCAGCGATAGTAGCCCTAATTTTTGCGGGCTATAAGTTCTTTGCAGTAAAGAAATTGCCTGAAGGAACTGATGCGATGGCATCTATTTCTTCAAAAATCCGTTCAGGAGCAATGGCGTATCTTAAGCGCCAGTACAAAACCGTCGGAATATTTTTTGCGGTTATGTTTGTTGTTTTAGGGGTATTAGCATACTTTCGTTTGCTTACACCCTATGTTCCGTTTGCATTTTTAACAGGAGGACTTTTTTCCGGACTTTCAGGATTCGTAGGAATGAAAATAGCAACATATGCTAACTCTCGTACTGCAAATGGTGCAAGAGAAAGCTTAAATCGCGGTTTAAAAATTGCATTTTCATCGGGTGCGGTAATGGGTATGACTGTTGTAGGTTTAGGACTTTTAGACATCAGTGTGTGGTTTATACTTTTAAAGTTTGTGTTCAAATTAGAAATTGGTGATATTACATCAGCTATGCTGACATTTGGTATGGGTGCAAGCTCTATGGCTCTTTTTGCCCGTGTTGGCGGCGGTATATTTACAAAAGCTGCAGATGTTGGGGCTGACCTTGTAGGAAAGGTTGAAGCAGGCATTCCCGAAGATGACCCGAGAAATCCGGCGTGTATTGCCGATAATGTTGGAGACAATGTAGGCGATGTTGCGGGAATGGGCGCTGATCTTTACGAATCTTATGTAGGATCAATCGTTTCTTGCGGCGCACTGGCAATAGCAGCAAATTTCGGTTTTACGGGAGTTATTCTTCCCATGCTTATAGCGGCAGTAGGAATTGTAGCATCTGTTATTTCAACTTTTTTTGTATCTACAAAAGAAGGTGCAACACAGAAAATGCTGCTTGGTTCACTTCGCAGAGGAACATATTCAGCAGCGATAATTTCAGCTATTGCAAGCTATGTATTGATTTATGTTTTATTGCCTGAACAGATGGGTTTATTTGGAGCTGTTTTATCAGGTCTTTTAGCAGGCGTTTTAATAGGATTTTTCACTGAATATTACACATCAGATTCGTATAAGCCTACGAAAAAACTATCAGGTTCATCTGAGACGGGCTCTGCTACAATTATAATTGACGGTATAGCACTCGGTATGCGTTCAACGGCAATTCCTGTAATCATAGTTGGTATTTCGGTGCTTATAAGCTACTTTGTTGCAGGCGGAGCAAATTCTTTTGAATATGGTCTTTACGGTGTTGGTTTATCAGCGGTAGGTATGTTATCCACACTCGGCATAACACTTGCTACAGATGCATATGGTCCTGTTGCAGATAATGCAGGCGGTATTGCAGAAATGAGTGGTTTAGACCCAGAGGTTCGTGAAAGAACGGACGCCTTAGATTCATTAGGTAACACAACAGCAGCGACTGGTAAGGGGTTTGCTATTGGTTCAGCAGCTTTAACTGCACTTGCTTTAATCGTATCATACACAGACGAAATAAATGCAATTAATCCTGCACTTTTAGATTTAAAAATCACAAACCCGGCAGTATTAATAGGTCTTTTTGTGGGTGCAATGCTTCCGTTTTTGTTTAGTGCTATGACAATGCAGGCAGTAGGAAGAGCGGCTCATAAAATAGTAATTGAGGTTCGCCGTCAGTTCAGAGAAATCAAAGGCTTATTAGATGGCAGTGCTGAGGCAGATTATGAAACCTGTGTTGATATCTGCACGAAGTCATCTCTTCATGAAATGATACTTCCTGCAGCGCTAGGCGTATTTGCTCCTATTGTTGTGGGATTGGTACTCGGCGTAAATGGTGTTGTTGGAATGCTTGCAGGTGCTTTAGTTTCAGGATTTGTTTTAGCAATTATGATGGCAAACTCAGGCGGTGCTTGGGACAATGCTAAAAAATATATTGAAGCAGGAAACTTTGGCGGTAAGGGTTCTGAAAATCATAAGGCGGCCGTTGTAGGAGATACAGTAGGCGATCCGTTTAAAGATACATCAGGTCCTTCTGTTAATATTTTAATTAAGCTTTTATCTATGGTATCTATCGTATTTGCAGCATTAATTGCAAACTATGGTGGATTTGGATTATTCTAATTAAATAAATTAAAAGCCGACTGCAAGTCGGCTTTTTTATTTTCACAAAGATTAATTGTCATCATACAATGATAGTAGGAAGTATAAGGAGAAAAAACTATGCTTACTCTATCAAAACTTGTACCGGGCGAGTGCGGCATTGTGAAGAGTGTTAATGGTGAGTTTGGTATGAAAAGACGGATTCTTGATTTAGGTATGGTACCCGGAACTGAAATATTATGTGTTGCCAAAAGTCCTTTAGGGGATCCTGTAGCATATTTTGTTCGCGGAACATTGATTGCTTTAAGGTGCGAAGACTCGTCGAATATAATTATAAGTAAAACCGTCACTTAGTGACGGTTTTTTGCATAAGTTGTATAAGGAGATGATATTATGGGATTAACTAAGGCATCGACAGGAGCAAATGCTATAGACAACTTTATAAATAATATAGAAAGTAACGATATAATTGTTGCTTTAGCCGGAAATCCTAATGTAGGAAAATCCACTCTTTTTAATAATCTTACAGGGATGCATCAACATACAGGGAACTGGCCGGGCAAGACAATTACGGGAGCTGTTGGAACTTGTACATACAAAAATAATGATATTAAATTTGTCGATTTACCGGGCTCTTATTCGCTTTTAGCACATTCGGCGGAAGAAGAGGTGGCAAGGGATTTTATTTGTGACAAAAATGCTGACGCTACTGTTGTGGTATGTGACGCCACAAACCTTGAAAGAAATCTAATACTTGTTCTTCAAACTCTTGAGATAACTGATAAGATTATAGTTTGTGTAAATTTGATAGACGAGGCCGACAGAAAGGGAATAAAAATAAAGAAAAATGAATTAAAGAATACATTGGGAGTGCCTGTTGTTATGACATCTGCCAGAAATGGTAGGGGAGTAGATAAGCTCTTAGATGAAATTGTAAAAATGAAATCAAAAACGGATACTTTAAAAAAAACAGAAATACTATGCGAAGATGAAGAGAAAAAGGTAATAGAGATTGTAAAAAAAGCTTCGGAAATTGCGGAAAAAACGGTTGTAATACATAATAATAATTATTTAGAAAGAGATAGGAAAATAGATAAAATTTTAATGGGAAAACCAGCATTTTTGACGATGCTTTTAATGCTTTTGGGAATTTTCTGGTTGACAATATCTGGCTCTAATGCTGTTTCAGGAGTGTTATCTTCTGTCCTTTTTAAAACAGAAGAATTATTGAACTCTGCCCTTTTATTTATGAACACACCTGATTTTTTGCGTGAAATGATAGTTTTTGGAGGATACAGAATGCTTATATGGGTGGTCTCGGTCATGCTACCGCCAATGGCAATCTTTTTTCCGCTGTTTACACTTTTAGAGGATTTGGGATACCTTCCACGAGTGGCATTTAATCTTGATAAATGTTTTAAAAGTTGCGGTGCTTGCGGAAAACAGGCGCTTACTATGTGTATGGGTTTTGGTTGCAATGCTGCGGGCGTTGTAGGGGCAAGAATTATTGATTCAAAAAGAGAAAGACTCATTGCAATCATAACAAACAGTTTCGTTCCGTGCAACGGAAGATTTCCGGCATTAATTTCGATAATTTCTATTTTTGTTGTGACGGGAGCAGGAGTAGTTAAAAAAAGTATCATGCCCGCCATAGTATTGACATTAGTTATATCAGTAGCTGTTTTAATAACTTTTTTAAGCTCTAAATTACTTTCAGGAACGCTTTTAAAAGGAGAACCATCTTCTTTTGCGTTGGAATTGCCGCCATATAGACGACCTCAAATAGGGAAAGTAATTGTGAGGTCAATATTTGACAGAACTTTATTTGTTTTGGGAAGAGCGGTGGTTTCGGCAATTCCTGCAGGACTCGTTTTATGGATTTTAGCAAATGTTAACATTTGCAGCACCTCGCTTTTTTCGATGTTTTCAGCGTTGCTTGAGCCTGTAGGAAACATTATGGGCTTAGACGGTATAATTTTAGCTGCGTTTATTTTAGGTTTTCCGGCAAATGAAACTGTAATTCCTATAATGGTGATGGGATACCTTTCAGGTAATATACTTACAGAAACGACAGGGCTCATGCAATTAAAGGAAGTATTTTTAGCAAACGGGTGGAATACCGTGACCGCAATAAACACAATAGTATTTTTTCTTTTTCACTGGCCTTGTGCTACGACTGTTTTGACTATTAAAAAAGAGACAAAAAGCTATAAATGGACAGCGGTGGCATTTGCACTTCCTACGGTTATAGGTTTTGTACTTTGCGTGACGATAAATCTAATTTCCAAATTAATTTAAAAACTGTTTACCTGAGTGGTCAATTGAGTAACTTTCTTTGTATATCAGGTCTGACGCTTTGACAAATTTGTAACCAGCATTGGTTAATTTTTCTAAAATTTTAGGAAGTGCCTCAGGGGTATTTTTCGCACCGTTGTGAAAAAGAATGATAGAACCTGGTGCAATTCTGTTTGTGACACGGGTGGTGATTTCATCAGCAGATAGATTTTTCCAGTCCAGACTGTCAATGTTCCACTGCAGAGTAAACATGTTTTGATTTGTTGCTTCTTTAATTACGGTGTTATTGTATTCCCCGTATGGCCCTCTGAAAAGAATTGGGCGCACCCCTGTTACTGCTTCGATTTTATCGGAGCAGTTTTTCATTTCTTCTGCGACTTTTACATCTGATAATTTGTCAATATGCGGGTGAGTATCCGAATGATTCATTATTTCATGACCAGCATCGTGGAATTTTTTTACTGATTCCGGATATTTTTCTACCCAGCTTCCAACCATAAAGAAAGTGGCAGGTGCATTATATTTTTTTAAGATTTCAATTAATATATCAGTGTCTGTATCATCCCAAGCTGCGTCAAAAGTAAGGGCACAGATTTTTTCGCTTCCTTTATCGACACTGTAAATAGGCAAAAGTTTATCGGTTTGCTCGTTATAGACATCAACAGATGTGGAAAAGCCTGCAATAATCATAATAATTGAACAAAAAACGAGCGAAATATAAGAAATAGCCCTTTTTTTATTAAGAACGAATATACGCATTTTAAAAAACCTCGCTTTTAGTAAAATAAAATGCGCTATGATTAAATCATAACGCATTTTTATTACTATTCTATTTTAAAACACAAAAAATATTACTTAATATTCGCATTTTCTGCCAGCTTTTTTATCAAGCTTTGCTTTAACTGCAATAGGAAGACCGAAAAGATTGATAAATCCTTGAGAATCCATCTGGTTATAATCTTCATCCTCGCCGAATGAAGCTGTCAATTCGTCGTAGAGAGTATAAGGACTTACAACGCCTGCATTCATAATGTTACCTTTGTAAAGCTTTAACTTAACATCGCCGGTAACAGTTTCCTGAGTTGAATCAACGAAAGCATCGATTGCTTTTCTTAAAGGTGTAAACCACTGACCGTTGTAAACTAAATCTGCCATTTTCTGAGCAACTGTTGCTTTGAAGTGTGCAGTTTCTTTATCAAGACAAATTGTTTCTAAAACTTCATGAGCGTGATAAAGAATTGTGCCGCCCGGTGTTTCATATACACCACGACTTTTCATACCAACAAGACGGTTTTCAACTACATCAAAGATACCGATACCGTTTTTGCCGCCGATTTCGTTGAGTTTTCTTATCATAGAGATTCCATCTAAAGCTTCTCCGTTAAGTTTAACAGGGATTCCTTTTTCAAATGAAATTGTTATATACTCGGCCTTATCAGGAGCAGATTCGGGAGAAACGCCCATTTCTAATATTTTTTCTAAATCAGGCTCATTTGCAGGATCTTCTAAATCTAAGCCTTCATGTGATAAGTGCCAGAGGTTCTTATCTTTTGAATAGTTTGTTTCTCTTGAAATTTTTAATGGTATGTTGTGAGCTTCTGCGTAATCAATCTCATCGTCACGAGACTTCAAATCCCAGATTCTCCAAGGAGCGATAATATCCATATCAGGAGCAAAAGCTTTAATACCTAATTCAAAACGAACCTGGTCATTACCTTTTCCTGTACATCCGTGACATATTGCGTCGGCACCTTCAGCAAGTGCGATTTCAACAAGTCTTTTAGCGATTAAAGGACGGGCAAAAGATGTGCCTAATAAATATCCTTCGTATTTTGCGCCTGCTTTTAATGTAGGCCATATGTATTCTTCTACAAATTCCTTTTGCAAATTCTCTATATAGAGCTTGCTTGCGCCTGTTTTTAAGGCTTTTTCTTCTAAACCTTCTAATTCTGAGTCCTGACCGACATCGGCAGCAACTGCTACAACTTCACAACCGTAGTTTTCTTTGAGCCACGGGATAATAATTGATGTGTCAAGTCCGCCTGAGTAGGCTAAAATTACCTTGTTATATTTCTTCATTTTTTGCGCTTCCTTTCAAGTGTTGATAATCCATAAATAATATTATACATTATAAAGAGCGTTTGTCAAGTGTTTTTAAAAAGAAAAATGTATAAAATTACATTTTTATGCAAAATAATATGAATATTATACATTCTTTGTTGGAAATTGTGAAAAATTATACATAAAATGGAACTTTTTTGTTTACAGAGCGTTTAAATAGTGATATCCTTAAAGAGAGGTGATTTTTATGAAGAAATTTATCAGCTTGTTTGTTTTGGCAGTAGTGGCAATTCATATTACTTTCTGCACGGTATCAGCTACATACCTTGAGCGTGAAGAAATTCCTGTGATGACAGAGGATGACGCTACGGCGCAAGGGTTGGTGAAACTGGGCATTTTAAAGGGTACGGGTAATGGTCTTGAACTTGACCGCAACATAACAAGAGCTGAGGCGGTAGCACTTATTTTCCGTATTCATCACGAAAATACAGGTGCTATTGGTATGCCCTCTCCCGAGTTTGTTGATTTAGACGGTCATTGGGCGTACAAGGAAGTAATTGCAGCAAAAAAAATCGGAATTATAGAGGGTGTTGGAAACGGTAAATTTGAACCTGACAGAATAGTAACAGGCCGGGAATTTGCGCAGATGCTTATGTCTGTATTGGGGTATAAAAATATTACAATAGATAATGTGTATGATAAAGCGTTAGATGCCGAGCTTTTGACTAACAACTATACAAAAAGCACAGTTGCGAATAATATGACACTTATCAGTAGTGACGCAGTGAGGCTTTTGTGGGGTATGTTTTTAGCTCGGAATACTGATGGAAGAATGTATAAGGATGAACTCATAGATAATGGCAAATTCACAGAAAATGATTTTAATGGAACACTTTATGCAGATTACGGCACACTGCAGTCAATTGAATAAAAAATATTGAATTTTATATTATTAAGGGGTATAATAAAAGACGAAAATCCTGTAAAAAATATAGGGTTGAGAATTTGTTAGGTTTGTAAAAGGCGGTTATTATGAAATTTTCAGGCTTGGTGCTGTGTTCAGATCTTGACGGAACGCTTCTTGACGAGAAAAATCAGATATCAGAAAAGAATATTGAGGCAATCGAATATTTTAGAAAAAACGGCGGAAGGTTTATGATTGCAACGGGAAGAGTTCCTGAAGCTGTAGAGCCCGTAATAAAAAATCTTTCTTTGGATTTTCCTTGTATATGCCACAACGGTTGCAGTATATATGATTTAAAAGAGAAAAAATATATAGAAGTGACACCGCTTAATGACGGAGTAAAAAATGTTATAAATGAAATCATGAGGATTTCACCAAAATCAGGCGTTGAAGTAATGACCGAAGAGGGTATTTATGTTGTAAATTCCACATATGCTACAGACAGGCATTTAAAATATGAAAAGATAAAGTTTTTTGAAGCTGACGGAATTGAAAAGGTACCAAAACAATGGATAAAGGTTTTATTTGCTCAAGAACCGGATGAAACCGAGTTTATAAAACAATCAATGATTAATTCAATATATAGTAAAAAATACAACTTTTCTAAAAGTTATAAATACTATTATGAAGTATTTAACAAGAATGCATCAAAAGGAACAGCACTTGCAAAAACATGTAAAGAATATGGTATTGATTTAAAAAATGTCATTGCGGTAGGAGATAATGAAAATGATATTCCGATGCTTAGGGAGTCGGGGATGAGTGCTGCGGTTTTTAATGCTCCTGATTATGTAAAAGAATGTGCAGACATTGTAGTATGCAAAAACGATGAAGATGCGATATTCGATTTGATTTCAAAAATATAAATAAAAGACTTGCTTTTGGCAAGTCTTTTATTTATGATAGCTTTCATTTGCGTTTATTTTAAATGCGCGGTAAATCTGTTCTAAAAGCACCACTCGCATTAATTGATGCGGAAATGTCATCTCGGAAAATGAAAGGCGCAGTGTGCTTTTTTTCTTAACCTCGTCAAAAAGACCAAGACTTCCGCCTATTACAAAAGTAAAACTACTAGCGCCTGATATGCATGAATCATCAATAAAAGCTGCGAATTTTTCGCTGCTCATCTGTTTCCCTTCAACACAAAGAGAAATCAAGACATCCGTATTTTTTAAATAGGACAATATTTTTTCGCCCTCTTTTTTTAAAATTGCATTTATTTCACTTTGGGAAGGCTTGTCACTCATTGCTTCATCAGGCAATTCGATGATGGTTAACTTACAAAATCTAGAGAGTCTTTTTTTGTATTCTTCAATTGCATCTTTTAAATATTTTTCTTTGATTTTTCCTACAGTAACAATATTTATATTCATACTTTCTCCTCAATCCACGCTTTTGGAATAACATTTAAAGAAACATCACAACCTATACTGTAGCCATTTTCCTTTAAGGCATTTCCTACTTCTGTATATGCAAGTTTAGGATTATTGTTCTTTTCGGATAAGTGACCAAGCCAAAAAGATTTGGTACCAGATTCTGCAAGTTTTACGCATAGCTCTCCGCATAACTTATTGGACAAATGCCCTACATCGCTTAAAATTCTTTTTTTTAAGGGGTATGGGTATGGTCCGTTCATCAACATATCTATGTCGTGATTTGCTTCAACTATTACGCTTTGGCAACCTGAAAGGTTTTTTATGATTGCGTCTGATATGTATCCTGAGTCGGTGGCGATTCCAAATTTTGTCTCTTTATCATAAACCGTATAGCTTACTGAACCTGAAATATCATGAGGAATAGAGAATGAGTGAACAACCATATCGCCTATTATGATATCTTCATCAGAAGAGATGATTTTTGCATTTTTTCTGTTTACGCAAGACAGGTGTTTTCCTGACAACAAAAAAGTTTGCTCGGTTGCAAAAATAGGCAGATTATATTTTTTGGAAAGAGAGCCTGCTGCAGACACATGGTCAGAATGAGCGTGTGTTAAGAAAATTGCAGAAATGTCGCCCGGAGCAACATTTAAACGCATAAGGCATTTCTCAATATAGCGAATTGGCGCGCCGCAATCTATCAGTATATGCGTACTGTCATCGGTAATATATGTGCAGTTGCCTGAAGAACTGCTTGTAAACGACTGAAATTTAATCATAATTTCCTCCGAAAATATCTTGATTTTATTATAACATTTATGTGTTAAATGTTCAAGATTTGTAACGGAAGTGTAACAGTTAGAAGGCAAAATTTGCTTGACTTTTTTGGGGGATTGAGCTAAAATATAAGTAAGGAATACTATATTTACCAGCGGAGGAAGGCCTTCGCAGGGGGGTTTATTACAATGATTTATAATATAGGGGATAAGATCGTTTATCCAATGCATGGCGCAGGTGTTATTGAATCCATCGAGGATAGAGAAATCATGGGCGCAAAGCAGGAATACTATATTATGCGAATTCCTATAGGCGATATGAAGGTTATGATACCTGTAGCAAATGCTGAAGAGATTGGCATCAGAGATGTAATTGACAAGCAGGAAGCCGATAAGGTAATTGCAAATTTTAAAGAATGCTCCACAGAGATGGATACAAACTGGAACAAACGATGCCGCGAAAATTCGGCTAAAATTAAGAGCGGAAACATTTACGAGGTAGCTCAGGTGGTAAAAAGTCTTATGTATAGAGATAAAACTCGCGGGCTTTCTACCGGAGAACGCAAGATGTTAAACAGCGCAAAACAAATTTTAGTGAGCGAACTTGTTATGGCGAAAGCTGTAAAGCAGAGCGAAATCGAGAACATAATGAATGAAATAGTAAATTCGGAACTTTCTTAAATTTAAAGGGAGTGTCGCTATGTCCAATAAATTAAAAGTTAAAATAGACGGACAGGAATACACATTAGTATCGGAGGAAAGCAGAGAATATATGCTTGAGGTTTCCGATATGGTAAATTCCAAAATGGAAGAAGTAAAATTTCAAAACGCAAGACTCAGTTCGTCTATGGCAGCCATTTTAGTTGCGTTGAATTTGGCTGACGATATGAAAAAAGATAAAAAAGAAGCTATGATAAAAATTGAAGAGCTTAAAAAAGAAAATGAAGAGCTTAAAAAGCGTTTGGATGCAGCAAAACAATATGTACAGAATCGTGCAAGTGTAACCCCTGCACAAAATCAGCCAGGCTCTTTTAAAAATCAGGGATATCCCTATAAAAAGTAATATTGATTATAACTGTCGGCATCTGAAATATGCGTCCCTTATAATAAATTGAGCGTATTTCAGGTGCCTCTTAATTTAAAAGAAGAGGTGTTATGATGAAATATCTTGTAGTAGTAGATATGCAAAATGATTTTGTATATGGTGCTTTGGGCAGTGAATGTGCCAAAAGCATAGTCGAAAATGTAAAAAAGTACATTGAAAATTTTGAAGGAGAGGTTATTTTTACCCGAGACACGCATGAGGAAAATTATTTAAAGACGCAAGAAGGCAAAAAGCTTCCTGTTTTGCACTGTATCAAGAATACAAAAGGATGGGAGATTATCCAAGAGCTTGCCCCGCTTTCTTTTGGTAAAAAGATTTTTGATAAACCGTCTTTTGGAAGTGTCGAATTAGCAGAGTATTTAAAATCTGAAAACGATGTACAAGAAGTGATATTTGTGGGCCTATGTACAGATATATGTGTCATTTCAAATGCGTATCTTGTAAAAGCATATATGCCCGAAGTTAAAATTTCGGTTGTTGAATCATGCTGTGCAGGAGTCACGAATGAGAGTCACAAAAGAGCATTGGAAACTATGAAAGTGTGTCAAATAGAAATAATATAAAAATATATTTGTATTGCAAATACATGTATTTTTTGGTACAATTATCTAGAAAAAAGAAAAAAAGGAGAATATCATGTTAGACATAATTGTTGCAAATATTAATGATGCGCTTTATACCTATATCCTGATAATTATGCTTGTTTTGTGCGGAATTTATTTTACTGTACGCACAAAATTTGCGCAATTCAGGTTATTTAAACATCAGATAAATGCTGTAAGCGAAAAACCTTCTGATGGCAAAAGTGTATCATCTTTCCAAGCCTTAATGGTTTCAACCGCATCAAGAGTAGGTACAGGAAATATAATCGGTGTATCAACTGCTATTTGTCTTGGCGGATTCGGCTCAGTGTTTTGGATGTGGATAATTGCAATTTTCGGTGCTGCATCTGCATTTATAGAAAGCACACTCGCACAAATTTATAAAAGACGCGGACCTGACGGATGGTACGGCGGACCGGCATATTATATTGAGACGGCATTACGCTCAAGGCCACTTGCTATAGTTTTTTCAATATTCCTAATACTTACATACGGCTTTGGATTTAATATGCTTGCATCATATAACCTACAGTCCACATTTTCCGTTTATAATTTTTATAATGAAGCACATTCACCGTGGGTAATAGGAATTATACTTGCAGTTTTAGTCGGTTATTGCCTGTTTGGCGGCGGAAAGCGTATAGTAAAGGTTACAAGCTTTTTAGTACCAATTATGGGTATCGTATATATTGCTGTGGCGTTAGTTATTGTGATAATGAATATAGCAGAAATCCCCGCTATTTTCGGAAGGATATTTAAAGAGGCTTTCGATTTTGGCGCAATATTTGGAGGATTTAGCGGTTCCTGCGTTATGTATGGTATAAAACGCGGTTTGTACAGCAATGAAGCAGGTGTAGGCTCGGCGCCGAACGCATCAGCTTCAGCAGATGTTGCACATCCTGTAAAACAAGGTTTAGTGCAGGTTTTATCTGTATTCTTAGATACTTTACTTGTGTGTTCTGACACTGCATTTATGTGCATGTGTTCAGGTGTTGAACCAAGTGATGCCATTTCAGGAGCACCATATGTTCAGGCAGCCCTTAAAGCATCGCTCGGTTCATTTGGTCCCGTATTTATTACGGTTGCAATGGTACTTTTTGCGTTTACGACACTTCTTGGCAACCTTTATTATGTTGACCAGAGCCTTTTCTTTATGATGAAAAGAAAGCCCGGCAAAGCGTTTTTAAATACCTACTACATCATAGCATCAATTGTTATATTTATAGGTTCAGGACTTAGTGCGGATTTATTATGGGGTATTGCAGATATTACTATGGGAGCGATGGCAATTATAAACATTCCGGTAATATTGATACTTTGCAAATATGTAATTCGTGCGTTAGACGATTATGAAAAGAAAATAAAAAGCGGCGAAGAAATGTATTTTAAGGCAAAGGATATTGGTCTTATGCACGAGGTCGATGGTTGGAAATAAGGTTTTATCCTTACATCTCACAACTATATAAAAATGAGTGCTAAGCACAAAATATAAAAACGGTCACTTACAGCTGTGACCGTTTTTTTCGTTTAAAATAAAAGTATTTAGAAAATTATCTAAATAGTTATTGACAAATGAGATTTCATATGCTACAATCTATTTAGAAATATTTCTAAAT
>JAZSQN010000092.1:0-2803 GCA_045537995.1 Congzhengia sp.
GCGAACCGGCTTTTCCGCAGAAAAGAGAATCCACCCTCTTCAACCATAAAAGGAGATACAACTTTTGTTGTATCTCTTTTTATCAGGTAATTTATTTTTGTTATTTTACATTATCCCTCAACGCCGACCAGGATGCCGCCTAATTCTGCATAAAATGTACACAAAGCACCGCAGGGCTCAATTTCAACATCTGAATCAGGGAAGTCTGCTAAGATCATATCCCTTAAAGATTGCGCAAAAGATTCATTTTCACAATGGGCAATCCTTACTTTTCCTCCGTTAAACCCTGTTTCTTTTATATGTTGGTAGAGCGATGCAAGTGCAGCTTTTGCGCCTCTTGGCTTTGAAAGTGGTTCGAGCGTTCCTTCGTTTGATGCCTTTCCTATAACGCGTATACCAAATATACCTGCTAAATGTGCAATCGCAGGCTTCACTCTTCCGTTTCTTGCTAAATTTGTTAAAGATTCTAAACAGAAAAACAGATGTGTATGTTTTTTGTACTCGGTAATCTGCTTTACGATATCCTCAAAATCGAGTTTGCTATTTATAAGGTCCTTTAGCTTCTCTATAATAAGTCTTAATTCAGGACCTGCGGAGAGTGAATCTATTACATGGATTTTAACATCTTCATTTTCTTCTTCGTACATAATTTTTGCGTTTATAGCTGATGCATAGCTACCGGATAAGCCGCTCGTTATAGTTACCGCAAAAATATTATTGGCTCCCCTAAAACCCTCTTGCCAGTCATATATATTTGGGCATGAGGTACGGGACTTATCTGTAGTATTTTTTAAATAGTGCGCCATAGCGTGAACATCGGTGTCGGGAACATCCACATATTCCTTTTCGCCTGCTGTTATTTTTAATGGAGCACACGCATAGTCAATACCTTCAAGCTTGTAAACATTTGATGATGAGTCTGCAACTATTTTATAATTCATAGAATCCTCCAGGATTTATTTGTATTTAAAACCATTATATATAGTTTTTAATACTATGTCAAGTATTTTGTTGTCAAAATTGAAAAAATAAAAGCTAAGGCTTAGGCCTTAGCTTTTGTAGTTTTATGCTTTTTTAAACATGGTGCCGATACCTGTATTTGTAAAGATTTCAAGTATAATCGAGTGAAGTATTCTTCCGTCTATAATATGAACTCTGTTTACGCCTTTTTCTACCGCGTCCATACAAGCTCTTGTTTTGGGAATCATACCGCCCGAGATTGTACCGTTCTCTATTAATGCTTCGGCATTTTCGTTTGTTATTTCAAATATTATATCACCGTTATTATCTTTGACGCCTTCGACATCTGTTAAGAAAATAAGTTTTTCTGCACCCATTGCAGTTGCTACTGCTGAAGCTACAGTATCTGCGTTTATATTATAACTTTGACCGTTTTTGTCTGTACCTATAGGTGCGATAACAGGGATGTACTCGTCTTCGCAAAGTGATTTTATAATTGATGAGTTAACTTTTGTAATTTTACCTACAAAGCCTACATCAATTTTGTTTCCTTCGGTATCTTCTGTTAATGGTTCACACTCGATAATTCGTCCGTCTATACCGCAAAGTCCTACTGCGTTACCGCCGTTAATGTTTATATTTGAGACAACCTCTTTGTTTGTTTTGCCTACTAAAACCATCTGGGCAATTTTTATTGTGTCGGAATCTGTAACACGAAGTCCATTTACAAATTCGCTTTCGACATTGTGTGTTTTTAATTCCGCTGAAATATCAGGTCCGCCGCCGTGAACAATAACGGGATTCATACCTACATATTTTAAAAGTGTAATGTCTTCCATAACAGTTCTTTTTAGGTCTTCGTTTATCATAGCGTTTCCGCCGTACTTTATAACGATTGTTTTGTTATGAAGCTTCTGAATATAGGGAAGAGCTTCGGTAAGTATTCCCGCGCGCTTTATAAGTTCGTCTATTGTATGCATTTTCATCCTCTTTTCTTAAATATAGTAACCGGCAAAGTCCAAACCTTCGTCTTCGGGAAGGCCGAAAAGCAGATTCATATTTTGCACAGCCTGTCCTGCAGCGCCTTTTACCAAATTATCAATTACTGCCACTACAATTACACGGTTTAAGCGAGTATCCACTGTAAGACTAATGTCAACATAGTTTGAGCCTGTGATATTTTTAATCTCAGGAAGTGTGTCTAAGACCCTTACAAATTTTTCGTCTTTGTAGAAGTTTTTATAAATTTCTAAAAGCTCCTCTTTTGTATAAGGCTTTTTAAGGTTTGCATATTCTGTAACTAAAATTCCGCGCTTCATGGGAACTAAATGAGGCGTAAACGAAAGCACGATATCTTCGCCTGCCAAAATCGACAGCTCCTGTTCGATTTCTGAAGTGTGACGGTGTGTTGCTACCTTATATGCTTTCATTGTTTCTGTGCATTCAGCAAAGTGAGTCTGAAGAGCCAAGCCTCTTCCTGCGCCGGAAACACCTGATTTTGCATCTATTATGATATTTTTGGTGTCAATTACGCCTTCTTTAACTAAAGGAGCAAGTCCCAAGATAGAGCAGGTTGTATAGCAACCTGGATTGCCGATTAATTTTGCTTTCTTTATATCTTTTCGATGCAATTCACAAAGTCCATAAACAGACTCTTCTAAAAGCTCTGGACATGCATGGCTGACACCATACCATTCCTCGTAAACCTTTATGTCGTTGTATCTGAAATCGCCTGATAAGTCGATGACCTTTAGACCTTTTGAATGCAGTTCTTTAATTACTTCGTGCGAAACGCCGTGAGGAAGTGCTGTAAAAACGACATCGCATTTTTTTGCAGCAACAT
>JAZSQN010000058.1:0-4020 GCA_045537995.1 Congzhengia sp.
GTAACAAATGGCGACCAGACAGATACTATTTACGATTTTTTAAAGACAGGAAAATCCTTTGAAGAAGCGCTTTTAACACGCGAATTTGAACCTGATTGCCCCAACTTTACACCCCGTATCAGTGCAGAGTTGACATTAGACAAATCCTATACTTACAAAATGAGTATTTTAAAGAGCGCAGACGAACGCGGCAGCGAGTGCAACAGATATACCTTCTGTTATAATTCCTTACCGGGACTTGGTCATTTCATTCACACATACAACTGTGACGGCAACCCAATCCCTACATTTACGGGTGAACCTGAAAGAGTAAGCATTTTAGATGATATTGATGAATTTACAAACTCTATTTGGGAAAATTTAAACAAGGACAATAAAATTTCTCTTTATGTTCGTTTTATTGACTTAAAAACGGGCAAAACAGAAAACAGAATGATAAATGGCAAGGAGATAGGCTAATGAAAGAATTCGAATTAAAATATGGATGTAATCCCAACCAGAAACCATCTAAAATCTTTATGGATAATGGAAAAGAGCTACCAATTGAGATTTTAAACGGACGACCAGGCTACATCAATTTTTTAGATGCATTCAACAGCTGGCAGTTGGTTCGCGACTTAAAAGAAGCATTGGGCATTCCTTGTGCGACATCATTTAAGCATGTCTCCCCTACATCTGCGGCTTTAGGCCTCCCTATGAGCGACAAATTAAAAAAAGCGTGCTTTGTGGATGATATTAATGGCTTAGATGAATCTCCGTTAGCTTTAGCCTATGCCAGAGCAAGAGGCACAGACCGAATGAGCTCATTTGGAGACTGGATCGCTTTGTCTGATGTATGCGATGTTACAACAGCAAAAATTATTGCGCGAGAGGTTTCCGATGGTGTTATCGCACCAGGATACGAGCCCGAAGCTTTGGAAATTTTAAAGAGCAAGAAAAAAGGAGCATACAATATTATTAAAATAGACGAAACTTTCGTTCCTGAAGAAATAGAGCGTAAACAGGTTTTTGGAATCACATTTGAACAAGGAAGAAATAACTTTGTTATTAACAAAGAGCTTCTTTCTGACATTGTTACAGAAAATAAAGATCTACCCGAAGAAGCTGTTCGCGACTTAATAATTTCTTTAATTACATTAAAATATACACAGTCCAACTCTGTATGCTTTGCCACAGACGGTCAGGCAATCGGTGTAGGAGCTGGCCAGCAGTCAAGAATTCACTGTACACGCTTAGCAGGTCAAAAGGCTGATAACTGGCACCTTCGCCAGAGCGATAAAGTGCTGAACCTTCCTTTTAGAGCCGACATAAAGCGCGCTGACAGAGATAATTGTATTGACTTATACATTTCAGATACAGACGCAGAAGATGTAATAGCAGAGGGCAAATGGCAGAACTTCTTTACAACACGCCCTGAGCCCTTTACAAAAGAGGAAAAAAGAGCTTACCTTGACAGTATTTCAGGAGTTTCTGTAGGCTCTGATGCATTTTTCCCGTTTGGAGATAATATTGAACGCGCAGCAAAAAGCGGTGTTAAATATATTGCTCAGCCAGGAGGCTCTATTCGAGATGATAATGTAATTGAAACATGCAACAAGTATGGTATGGCAATGGCGTTTACTGGCATGCGTTTATTCCACCATTAATAATATTGGAGGCTTTAAGATGTCAAACTTTTTTGAAAAACTAAAGGATTTTGATAATGATGTATATTCTGCATGCGAGCGTGAGCTAAAGCGTCAGCAACACAATATTGAGCTTATTGCATCTGAAAATATCGTGTCTGAAGCGGTTCTTTTAGCTGCAGGCAGTGTTTTGACCAACAAATACGCCGAAGGTTATCCTAACAAGCGTTACTATGGTGGATGTGTCCATGTTGATGAGGTTGAAGAAATTGCAAGAGAGCGTGCTAAAAAATTATTCGGTGCAGAACATGCAAATGTTCAAGCCCATAGTGGAGCGAATGCAAACCTGGCTGTGTTTTTTGCACTTTTGACACCTGGTGATACAGTAATGGGCATGAACTTAGCTCACGGTGGTCACCTCTCACATGGTAGCCCTGTAAATATTTCAGGAAAATACTTTAATATTGTTCCATACGGTGTAGATGACAAAACCGGTATGATTGACTACGACGAAATGGAACGCATAGCAAAAGAATGTAAGCCTAAGCTCATCGTATCAGGAGCATCGGCATATTCAAGAACGATTGACTTTGAGAGAATCCGTAAAATCTGTGATGAAGTTGGCGCATATATGATGGTTGACATTGCTCACATCGCAGGTTTGGTTGCAGCGGGCTTACACCCCAGTCCTGTTCCCTTTGCAGATGTTGTCACAACCACAACTCACAAAACACTTCGTGGTCCCAGAGGCGGTTTGATTTTGTGTAAATCTGAATTTGCACAGGCTATTGATAAAGCGATATTTCCCGGTATTCAGGGAGGTCCCCTAATGCATATTATAGCGGCAAAGGCAGTTGCATTAGGCGAGGCTTTAAAGCCTGAATTCAAAGAATATCAGACTCGGGTTATAAATAATGCAAAGGCATTATCTGACGCCTTGATTGAGGAAGGCTTCAGCATTGTTTCAAACGGAACAGATAACCATTTGATGCTTTTAGACCTTCGAGCTTTTAATATAACAGGCAAAGAAATGGAGCATCGCTTAGACGAGGTTCATATCACAGCCAATAAGAATACAATTCCTAATGACCCACAGAGTCCTTTTGTTACAAGTGGCGTAAGAATAGGCACACCTGCTGTTACAACGAGAGGTTTTGGCGAAGCGGAAATGAAAAAAATCGCAAAATGGATTAGACTTGTAGCAGAAGATTTTGAAGCAAATAAGGATGCTGTTACAAAAGAAGTAATTGAACTTTGTGAAAAATTTCCTATTTACTAATACAGAAAGGCTACGGTACTGATATGAGGATAATGGTTGTAGGCGGCGGTGGCCGCGAGCATACAATTATAAAAAAGCTTAAAGAAAATAAAGAGGTCGCAGAAATTTTTGCACTTCCCGGAAATGGCGGAATAGCGGCTGATGCAACATGCGTTGACATTGGCGCTAAAGACATTTCAGCAATTGTTAAATTTGCTGAAGAAAATTCCATTGATTTTGCGGTAGTTGCACCCGATGACCCGTTGGTTTTGGGCGCAGTAGATGAACTTAATAAAATCGGTATTCCCTGCTTTGGTCCTAAAAAATGTGCTGCAGAAATTGAAGGCAGCAAAGTGTTTTCTAAGAACTTAATGAAAAAGTATGGGATTCCAACGGCACAATATGAGGTGTTTTCTGATATTGAATCTGCCCTTAAATATTTAGAAACAGCGCCAATTCCTACAGTTATCAAGGCTGATGGATTAGCTTTGGGCAAAGGAGTAATCATTGCAGAAACTCGTGATGATGCATACAGTGCTGTAAAATCAATGATGGAGGATAAGGTTTTCGGAGCATCGGGCTCAAGGATAGTAATCGAGGAATTTTTGACAGGCCCTGAAGTCTCTGTCCTTTCATTCACTGACGGAAATGTGGTTATCCCTATGGTATCGTCAATGGACCACAAACGGGCAAAAGACGGTGATTGTGGTTTAAATACAGGTGGCATGGGAACAATTGCCCCAAATCCTTATTATACAGAAGAAATCGCAAAAGAGTGTATGGAAAGGATATTTATCCCCACAATCGAGGCAATGAATAAAGAGGACAGGAAATTTAAAGGATGCCTTTATTTCGGTTTAATGCTTACTGCAGACGGTCCTAAGGTAATTGAATATAACTGTCGTTTCGGTGACCCTGAAACACAAGTTGTCTTGCCCCTTTTAAAAACTGACCTTTTAACAATAATGAAGGCTGTTGAAAACGAGACATTAGCCGATTTAAATATTGAGTTTTCAAACGGTGCGGCTTGTTGCGTTGTAATGGCATCAGATGGTTACCCCGAAAGTTATCAAAAGGGCTATGTAATCACAGTAGCCAAAGAATTTTGCGCAGTTGTCTATCTTGCCGGAGCAACAC
>JAZSQN010000168.1:0-5535 GCA_045537995.1 Congzhengia sp.
AAGGACAAAGAACATGTAGCCAGTGTAATGGCACCGGTCAAGTGATAAATAGTGGAACAGACTTCGGCAATAGGAAATGGTGTAGCACATGCGGAAAGGAAGTCGCAGACAGCCACTATCACGGAACATGTCCTGGCTGCAATGGAACAGGAAAATGGCAATTAAATATCAAGTATAATTTAAACACAATTCAAATCATGAAAAAGACATTATTAATTTTAGCGTTGGTTATTAGCTGCATGATGGTTTCTTGCAAAAAGGACAACAATGAATCAAACAACCCATTTGTAGGTGTGTGGAAAGAAGACGGTACCAAATGGGAATTCAAAGAAAATGGAGAATTTATTAGAGTTTCAAATTATTATCTCGGCAGTAATATCTTTACAGATACGGGAAGCTACACATACAATGCGCAAAGCAGCACTTTTATTACTACATACGATAAAAGCGGAAGGAGCTATCTGCGTATAGTACAACATTGCAGTAATGATAAGATAGTCTATTATGATCCTACAGATATGTATATTTGGACATTGATAAGAGTTTATTAAGTAACAAATGATAATAACACATTTAGAGATAAGGACAACTTTAAAAACAAATTATCATGAAAAAAATATTTAAATTATGTCTGTGCTTGATAACAGCAACTTTCATTATATCTATCTTCAACGCCTGCAAGCCAGAACCTGAACCAGAACCACAAACTCCGGGAAGTGTTAAGGTAACCACAAGCTCAGTTTCTAATATCACAGAAACGAGTGCCAAATGCGGCGGCACAGTAACAGCTTCCGGTTACTCTGTAGGAGCCTGCGGACTATGCTATAGCGAATTACCTAATCCTACCATTAATTCTTACATAACGTCAGACCAAATGGGGACTGGAACTTTCACCTCAACGATGAACAGCTTGGAACCAGGAACAAAATATTACGTGAGAGCATACGCCACCACAAGCTCCGGAACATTATATGGAGAACAGAAAGAGTTTACGACATTGGGAGATAATAATGGAGGCGGAAACGGTGGTGATGATGAAGAAGCAACGAAACCAACTGTAACAACAAATAGCGTTTCCAACATTACATTTGAATCTGCAACATGTGGCGGTAATGTTACCGACGACGGCGGAGCCAACGTAACAGCAAGAGGCGTTTGTTGGAGTACATCTCAAAACCCTACAATAAATGACAATAAAACAAGTGATGGCAGCAGCACAGGAATCTTCACTTCTCAGCTCAGCAATCTCTCAGAAAACACCAAGTATTATGTAAGAGCATACGCTACAAACGAAAAAGGTACAAGTTATGGAGAACAGAAAAGTTTTACGACAGAAATACAGGAACAAGAACCTTCTGGCTATATTAATGGCTATGCATACGTTGACCTCGGTTTGCCATCAGGTTTGAAATGGGCAACATGTAATGTTGGTGCTTCTTCTCCAGAGGACTACGGAAATTATTATGCATGGGGCGAGACAACGACAAAATCGACTTACACAGAAGATAATAGTCTTACCTACGGACTTAGTGAGTCGCAGCTGCAGTCGCAAGGCTATATAGACGGAAGTGGCAATCTCACTCCATCACATGATGCCGCTACTGCCAACTGGGGTGGAAGCTGGAGAATGCCGACAGAAGACGAAATGCAGGAATTGGTAGACTATTGTGAATGGGAATGGACTCAGGTTAATGGAGTTATGGGCTCAAAGGTTATAGGACCGAACGGCAGCTATATCTTCCTTCCTGCTGCGGGCTACCGTTACGGGTCTTCGCTCTACAACGCCGTACTGTACGGTTACTGTTGGAGTTCTTCGCCATACAGCGGTAGCGGTTACGCGTACAACCTTTACTTCTATACTGGCCGTCAGGCCGTGGGTCGTAGCACTCGCTACTACGGTAATTCCGTTCGCCCCGTCTCAGAATAAAAGCGAAGCGCATCCGATTCATTGATTCATTAATTCATTCCGTCGGGCATTAAAAGCCCGACCGTCAAAAAATAAAAAAATAACAAAAATATACAACCATGAAAAAACATACAAATAACAATGACATTCTCTCGAGAAGAGAATTTTTCAAGAGCAGCGCAAAAAAAGTAATCCCTATCTTAGGAATTGTTGCTTTGGGAGGTATGCCTTTCTTGAGTAGCTGTGAGAAAGATCCTATAACAAATCCATCATCATGTACAGACTGTAGTGCAATATGCGCATCAGGCTGTCAGGATTCTTGTACAGGAACATCATCCTCGTCATGCTCAGATTGTTCTTCTACATGTAGCAACACTTGTAAGACAACCTGTACTTCTACATGTAAAGGTTCTTCAAGCGGAGGTTGTGGAGATTGCTCATCAGGATGTTCTTCAGGATGCAGCTCATCATGTGGAAGAGGATGTTCTTCTTCATGTGGTTCAGGTTGTTCATCAGGTTGTAGTTCCTCATGTGGCAGCGGTTGTTCTTCTTCATGCGGAAGTGGATGTTCTTCAGGATGTGAAGGCGAATGTACATCTTCTTGTGGTAGCGGTTGTTCTACAGGATGCTCTACTGGTTGCGAAACAGGCTGCTCTGGTAATTGCAAAGGCGACTGTTATACGGGATGTTATGATGAATGTTACAATACATGCCATGGAAGTTGCGATGACACCTGCATTGGTGATTGTAGCGGAAAATGTCTTGGCTATTGTGAAAATACATGTAAAGGAGGTTGTGAAACAACTTGCTATACCTCATGTTATACGGGTTGTCGACTTGTAAATATTGGAGTATAGTATAAATACAAGACTAATAAAAGTACAGAAATTAACATAAAATAATTTCACAGCAATTAAGAACAGACTACAAATAGTAATTTATTCTACATTATGAGGGTAATCAAACATTATTTAATATGTATAGTCATAATATTTGTTAGTAGTGTACTATATGGACAAGAAGTATACAAAGTAACAGTTTCTGCTCTAAATGTAAGAAACTTACCAAGTACAAATAATTCAACTATTATTGGACAAGTTAGATTGAATGACACTATAAATGTTATTTCTATTGAGAACAATTGGGCTAAATTTTATTATAAGAGTAATGTAGCTTATGTCTCTAATAAGTATTTAGAGAAAATCGATTTGTATTTAGAAAACAATAATCTTATCGATTCAGTACACATAGACACAATTCAAAATACTAACATTAAAAATAATATCACCAAAAGTAAGTTTCATAATTATGTGAACAAATATCTAAGTTACAGAATCATTCCATCTGTAAGTTTTGGCATTTCAAATTTCTCTGTAAAAAACATTTCAGCCAGACCAATTTTAAATTTTGGAGCAGATTTCGCATTACAAGCAATACTTAATGATGATATATTATTTTTACCTAAAAACTATTTCGTTGAAGCTTCTTTTGGATATTCATTAAGAGGAAGCAAATCTATTCCATTGAATTATCTTGATTTTATACTATCACCAGCTGGATATAGATACTATTATAAGGATTATATACTTTCTGGTACATTAGGTTTGTATTTTGGATTTTCTCCTTCAAAAGTTAGAACATACATCAATTCTTTTGATACAAATTCTGATGTTGGAATATATTGGAAACTTGGCATTGAATATTTAAAATTTGATAAAATATTTATAAGTATATCAGGCAAACATGGATTGAACAAAGTATGTGATTCCAACCTAAAAATGAAAAACATTTCTATTCAAATTAATATATCGTATAATTTAGGTTATATAAACAAATAAGAATTTTTATGGACAATAGAATACTATCTCGAAGAAGTTTCTTTAAAAAAACAATAAAAAATATTATTCCTATATTGTTAGGACCTTCTGTAATCTACTCTATCACATCGTGCAGTAAGGATAATGATGAATTGTTTTATGCCATAGATTCAAACGAGTCTGACAACAATAGCGGAGGATGTAGCGGTTCTTCCTGTAGTTATAATTGTAGTTCATCATGTGGCAGCAGCTGTTCATCTTCATGCGGTTCTGGATGCTCATCAGGATGCAGTTCTTCTTGTGGAAGCGGATGTTCTTCAGGATGCAGCTCATCATGCGGAAGCGGGTGTAGTTCTTCCTGTGGTTCTGGATGCTCTTCAGGTTGCAGTTCTTCTTGTGGAAGTGGATGCTCCTCTTCGTGTGGCTCTGGTTGTTCTTCAGGTTGCAGTTCTTCTTGTGGTAGCGGTTGCTCTTCAGGTTGTAGCTCTTCATGTGGCAGCGGTTGTTCTTCTTCATGCGGAAGTGGATGTTCTTCAGGATGTGAAGGCGAATGTACATCTTCTTGTGGTAGCGGTTGTTCTACAGGATGTACTTCATCATGCGGGAATAATTGTTCAGGCGCCTGTGTAAACACTTGTAGCACAGGTTGTGGTAAACAGTGTAGATATAGTTGTGGCGGTAGCTGTAAACAAGCTTGTGAAGGTCTCTGTTCAGGTGGATGTAAGGGAGGATCAATGGGAAGTAGTTGCTCGGAATGCACAGGCTCATGTTCTTTCCTTTGCAGTAAAACATGTTCTCAGTATTGTTACCAGTCTTGTTCGAATGTGGGTATCAAGAGTCTATAAATGAAAATGGCAATGATAAGGGGTAATAAAACTTCGTGGCAATCAGATGTGTCCAAATCCATAATCTTTATCGTTACAAAAGTTTGACAATTATCTAATTCTGCATTTGACGAAATCAAGGACAGTGTCTTATTTAGGGACAGTTTTATGTCTTATTTAGGGATAGTATAAATCATTGATGAATAGAAAAAAAGGATAATATTGCATATCCATTTTTTATGAAAAATGGTAACGAAAAGTTCATAAAGTAAACTTAAAATAACAATTATGGAAAAGAAAGAAAGAGATGAAGGTCTTCTATCGAGAAGGGAATTCTTCAAAAGTGCTACAAAAAAGGTAATACCTATTTTAGGTTTGGTAGCAATAGGTAGCGGTATTCCATTTCTCACCAGCTGTGATAAAGACCCGTTAACAGATCCATCATCATGTTCGGATTGTTCTTCAACATGTAGCAACACTTGCAGTACAGCATGTACCTCAACTTGTAAAGGTAGTTCAAGCGGAGGTTGCAGCGGATGCTCATCTGGTTGTAGCTCTTCATGTGGTAGTGGTTGCTCATCTGGTTGTAGTTCTTCATGTGGTAGCGGTTGCTCTTCAGGATGTAAAGGTGGGTGCAATACAACATGTAAAGGATCCTGCGACACTACATGTAATACAACTTGTGAGGGACAGTGCACTAATACATGCTTATATTCCTGTGATGGCAATTGTTCCGCGACATGTCTAACAACATGCCTTATTGGATGTAGAGGTGTTGCTTGGTAAATAAATACCAAATACAAATTATTTTCAAAAATAAATTAGGTGATAATAATAAGTATTCTTAATCAAAACCGAAGAGCATAATGGTATATAACTTTGCAAATGATACTATGAAAAATGAAAACAATAAACTTCAATCAAGACGTGAGTTCTTCAAAAAAGCAGCAAAAGGCGCATTGCCGATTTTAGGTGCTGTTATTTTAGC
>JAZSQN010000122.1:0-15324 GCA_045537995.1 Congzhengia sp.
CATTTTTTATGCTATACTAAAGAAAAGGAGATGAACTATATGGGAAGATCAAAGGGTGGAATAAATATAAGTCATAGCAAAGAAGAAAAACTTGCCTTAGTTTTACGTAATTTAGCAGGAGAAACTACAGCATCTTTAGGGCAGGAATCAGGAATATACCCTGCTCAAATTCCCTGCGCCAATGTTCTGTGCCACATAGGGCATGGTTGCCAGGCAAGTGGCATGGCAAATCTGGTACAGAATGCCATCAAACTGATTGGCTATGGAAATACCCGTGGTAGCATCCGGTCCAAAGCTATTCAGCGTTGCCGCAATAACGGAATTGGGCACTGAATAAAGAGCCGTCTGCAAGCCTGTTGGAACACCGATAAACAGGATTTATTTCAGTTCAGAACCATAGAATCTCATTTTTTTAAAGGTGAATTTTGTCTTATCATCGTTTCTGAGCAAGGTAATAAAAGCCAGGCCACCGATAATGGTATTACAAACAATGGTGGCAATGCCAACGCCTTCCACTGTCATAAGAAACTTTGCAAGACAATATAGCTCAAGACAACCTTTATGCTGCTGCCAATGTGCTTTGCAACGACAACATTGGCGTCGGTAGAAATGCCAATCAGCAAGCTGGTACAAACACTAATCAGCGTTCCGCAGGTGCCCACAGCACCCACCGCCGAGTCACTTGCAAAATTCCCCAGAATCGTCATATCAATCAGGTTAAACATATTCTGGGTAACATTCATAATCATAATGGGTATAACCATAGAAAACAGGCCTTTAAAAATAGAGACTGACAGCATATCCACACTGTTTCTTTTAATTCTCATAAAACTTTCTTTCCCATATCTTGACCATATTTATAGTATCCGTTTTTCTTTGCAAACTCATTGTAGCACCATTTATATAAAATAGCAAGTGAAAAAACAAAAGTCTTCGTTTTTCTCAACGAAGACTTTTGTTTTCTTAGCAGGATACGGTTTCCTGAGCATTTAAAACCTCTTTCCGTTTGCGGTGAGCGGCAGAGATAACGAACTGCAGAGCCACGATATTAATCACCATCACAATTGAGCAAGCGTAAAAGCCTACGGTGTAACTGTTAAACAAATCGTAGCATGCATTAATCAACGGTGCGCCCAAAGCATAGCCGGCTGTATTAAAGGATACAAATAAGCCTAAAATTTTATTAAAGGATTTTTCGCCAAATAAGTCACTGGCGTACAAAGGTAATACGATGGTTTCGAGAGGCAATGCCAAAGAAGAGAAAATACCGTATACCATCGCCAATACCATACCGAAAGTCGTGTTGGTTATCATAGCCAGAGCAATCATAACAACCACAGCCGTCGCAGAACAAATGGTAATGGTTGTTCTTAAGCCGCAACGGTCGTAAATGAAGCCTGTTAAGAACTTAAATCCGGCAAGAGCCAGAGAATGAATGCTCAGAACCGATGCCACATAAGCCGGGTCTAAACCAACATCCTTCATATGAGCCGCTGCCACACCGTTAATACCCTGTAACACAAGACCTGTTAAAAAGATGCAGACAATAGCCGTATAGAAATACGGAGTTTTAACAGCTTCACTATACTCAATACCGGGCCAACTTTGTCCTCTTGCTTTCTTTTTGGAAACAACAATTTCGCCCTCATCAGCATTTTTAGGGCGATCTTTAAAGAAAATCATAATCAGAACAGCAACTGCCAGTAAAACCAGAGCAATCACGCGATATGCCATACGGTAACCGTAAGCCCCCTGCTCAATAATGGGGGACACAATCTGAATGGCAATGGCACCGCCGATACCGTTAGCCGCCAAAACCAAACCCATAATGGTACCCTTGTTTTCTTTACACCATTGATTGATAATACAGCCAACCATAGTGGTAGTGGTCCAGGAAAGACCAAGACCTAACAGACAACCGCCTATGTAAAAAACAAATACATTCGTAGCAAAGGAATAGATTAAGCTGGAAGCAATTAAACAAAGAAAACCCGCTCCAATCAGCTTTTTAGGACCAAATTTGTTAATTAAAGCACCAAAAAACAAATTGATAATTGCCGTGGTAACAAAGCGGCAGCTATCATTTAATGAAAACGCACTGCGCTGAATGCCCAATGCCTTTGTAACCGGGCTGATGAATAAGCTCTTTGGTGAACTACAAAAGCCCAGACAAGTGAGCACCATTAAAAAGGATAGTGCCACAATGACCCATTTGTAATCAAAACCTTTTTTTCTACCCTGATTTTCCAAAACAAAACATCTCCCGTTTTAAATTTACATAATATAGTACAGCGCATTATGCATCATAAATTAATAAAAATGGACATTGAAATTTCTTTCAATTTTTTAGATTTCACATCAATTTTTTTGTTTTTCAAAATTGACTGTCAATATAAAAGCTGATATAATAAAAACATCAAAGAAAACGAGGTAACCACTATGTTATGGGAAAATTTACGGGAAGAAGAATTTAATGACGCCATAAAATCCTGCTGTATAACGGACACGGCGGCAACCAATCCATGCTGTCCTATTTTTCCCGTGATGTGTTATATGAAAAGGCGCCCTACTCTGTTTTCGATTATTCCTTAAGCTCTGATTTTGCCACTCCGAAAAAGATTCTCAACGAGGGATACCTCTATCTCACCACAGAAGACTGCAAAACTCTGCAAGCCTACAACGACCAGAAAAAGCGGTTCGGTCATACTGACTACATTGAAACCAGTTGGGTACACGGCGTCCGCTCCGAAGCTGTCCGGCTGGAAAAGCAGAAACCGCATACTATATAAAAAATAACGGTTGCCAAAAGCATGGTTCGTCTTTTTTATTGGTTACTGTATATATGACGAGATTTCCTTAACAAATGTATCCGAAGCTGCATCATCTGCGTGGATGTCAACTTTTATGGGTTTGCTTAAATCCAGACTGAAGATACCCATAATTGACTTAGCGTCAACAACATATCTTCCTGAGGTTAAGTCAACATCAAATTCATATTTGTTAACTATATTAACAAAAGTTTTGATATCATTAATGGAACCGAGTAAAATGTTAAATGTTTTCATTATTCATTCCTCCTTCGTTTACATTATAGTATAGGGCATCTAAAAAGTCAATTCATAAATTGTTAAATTTAGGTGACAAATTTCCACAAATATTTGACAATTTAGTTTTGAAATATTATAATGATTTAATAGTATGGTGTACTTTTAAATTGAGGATGGAGATAGTATATGAAAAAAGTTGTTTCGTTGGTGCTTGTGTGTATGGTTTTCATGTCAGCCGTTATGTTTGGGGGATGCTCTCCTGACACGACTGAAGCGGAAAATTCGTTAAAGGCATATTTGTCATCGCTTAAAGGCTTTAATACAGATGCAATGAAGACATTTGTTGTAGGTGACGAAGAGGGGGATATAGGCTTTACAACAGAGACTATTTCTTCTGATTACATCCAGACAGATAATTATAAAAAAGCTGTAGAAAGTATGTTTAAATCATTAGGTTCAACATTTGATTTTGAAATAAATTCGGCAGAAAGTATCAGTGAAGAAGTTGTTAAGTTTGATGTCACTGTAAAATGTGCTGATGTTAATGCAGAATCGATGAATAGCTATATTCAGACGAGAGTAGATACATATTTAGAGCGAAATCCAGGATTTTATTATCTTAATGAAATCGAGCAGAATGATACGATGATACAGGTTCAGGCAGATTCATATAAGCAGTTTTTACAGATAACTCAAAAAGTTACAAAAAACTTCACACTGACTGTAAATAAGATAGATGAAAGCTGGAAGATAAAAGTAGATGATAACAAAGGATTCTTTGAATTTTTAACAGAAATTTTTGCCGAATAATTAAAGACAAGGCGGTGCGAAAGCGCCGCCTTATTTTTTGTACAAATGTTCTTGAAATAAATTTTGTGATATGCTATACTATATATGATATATTATAGATGGGTATAATAATGTATAAATTTAGGAGACAATTATGTTTAAGGTTTTAAAAACTTGCAAAAATGCAAGGCGTGGCGAGTTTGTCACACCTCATGGCACGATACAGACACCTGTTTTTATGAATGTAGGGACTTCGGCGGCTATTCGTGGAGGTGTTTCTTCTTTGGATTTGAAGGAGCTCAAGTGTCAGGTAGAACTTTGCAACACTTATCACTTGCATCTTCGTCCCGGAGATAAGGTAATAAAGGAGTTGGGCGGTCTCCATAAGTTTATGAACTGGGATAAACCTATACTTACAGACAGTGGTGGATTTCAGGTGTTTTCACTTTCTTCTATCAGGAAAATCAAAGAAGAGGGTGTGCACTTTAGCTCCCACATTGACGGAAGAAAAATATTTATGGGACCTGAGGAGAGTATGCAGATTCAGTCAAATTTAGCCTCAACTATCGCAATGGCATTTGATGAGTGTGCAGATTCAAAATCCGATAAAAAATATATGATAGAGAGTGTTGCGCGTACAGAGCGTTGGCTTGAGCGCTGCAAAGACGAGCTTTTAAAGCTTAACAAAACTGCGATAAATAAAGAACAGATGCTTTTTGGCATAAATCAGGGCGCAATTTATGATGATATAAGAATTGAAAATATGAAAAGAATCGCAAAGTTAGACCTTCCCGGTTATGCTATAGGTGGGCTTGCGGTTGGTGAAACTGCAGAAGAGATGTATCATATTTTAGATGTCACACTTCCTTTTGCACCGGAAAATAAACCTAGATATTTGATGGGAGTAGGAACGCCTGTAAATATTATTGAAGCGGTATATCGTGGAATTGACTTTTTTGATTGCGTTATGCCGTCAAGAAACGCCCGTCACGGTCACCTTTTTACATGGGGTGGCATAATAAATATTATAAACCAAAAATATATGACTGACAGTTTACCGATTGATCCGCAATGCGATTGCCCTGTATGTAAAAATTATTCAAGAGCATATATAAGACATCTCTTAAAAGCAGGGGAAATGTTGGGTATGAGGCTGGCTGTAATGCATAATCTATATTTTTATAACAGTCTTACAGAAAAAATCAGAGAAGCTTTAGAAAATGGGAATTTCTTAGCTTTTCGTGAAAAATATGTACCGATTTTGGGAAAACGGATATAAGCGAGGTAAGAATATGTTTAAGAAAATGAGAGAGGATATTCTGGCTATAAAAGAACGCGATCCTGCGGCGAGAAATGCTGTTGAAATTTTTTTCTTGTATTCCGGACTTCACGCTATCTGGTGGTATAGACTGGCTCACTTTTTTTATAAAAGGAAAATGAAAGGAATAGCAAGATATATATCCCAATGCGGAAGATTCTGGACAGGAATCGAGATTCATCCGGGAGCTACAATAGGAAGAGGCCTTTTTATAGATCATGGTATGGGAGTAGTTATCGGCGAAACAACTGAAATTGGGGATAATGTCACAATTTATCAGGGAGTAACATTAGGAGGAACAGGTAAAGATATAGGAAAGCGTCATCCCACTATAGGAAATAATGTAATGATAGGTTCAGGCGCTAAGGTTTTAGGACCGTTTAAGGTGGGAGACAACTCTAAAATTGCTGCAAATGCAGTAGTTTTGAGCGAAGTTCCTCCCAATTCGACATGTGTAGGCGTTCCTGCAAGAATTGTTAAAATAAATGACAGGCGAATATGTGAACAACTTGATCAGGTACATATTCCTGACCCTGTATCACAGGAATTATGCAGGCTGAGTGCAAAGCTCGAAAAATTAGAAAAAAGATTGAATGAAAAAGAAGAATAATCTTGAAAGGAATTAAAAAATGAGAGTATATAACACCTTAACAAGAAAAAAAGAAGAGTTTATACCCTTAAAGCCCGGTGAAGTTAAAATGTATTCATGCGGACCTACCGTGTATAATTTTTTTCATATAGGTAATGCCCGTCCGTTTATTATTTTTGATACATTGAGAAGATATCTGGAGTATTGTGGCTATAAGGTAAAGTTTGTTCAGAATTTTACCGATATTGACGACAAGATGATTAAAAATGCCAACGAACAGGGAATCACCGTTAAAGAACTGGCAGATAAGTTTATTGAGGAATATTTTAAAGATGCTAAGGGATTAAATATAAAAGAGGCAACAATCCATCCCAAAGCAACAGAAAATATTGACGCGATTATCAAAACGGTTGCGACATTGATTGAAAAAGGATACGCTTACGAATCACAGGGGGATGTATACTTTGAAACAAAGAAGTTTTCCGAATATGGAAAGCTTTCTAAACAACCGTTGGAGGATTTAGAAGCAGGTGCAAGAATAGATGTAACTGATGTAAAGAGAAATCCTACAGATTTTGCACTTTGGAAAGCAAAAAAAGAGGGAGAACCCGCATGGCAGAGTCCTTGGGGAGAGGGTCGTCCCGGATGGCATATTGAGTGTTCTGCGATGGTAAATGAATTTTTAGGTGAAACCATAGACATACATTCAGGCGGTCAGGATCTTATATTCCCTCACCACGAAAATGAAATTGCACAGAGTGAATGTTGTACGGGAAAACCGTTTGCAAGATATTGGATGCATAATGGATATATAAATGTAGACAACCAGAAAATGTCTAAATCTTTGGGCAATTTCTTTACAGTCCGTGATGTAGCGCAAAAATATGATTATGAGGTTATTCGTTTCTTTATGCTTTCTGCTCATTACAGAAGTATAATCAATTTTTCAGACGAGCTTTTAAATCAGTCAGAAGCAGGTTTAAACAGACTTTATAACTGCTTGAGCAATCTGGAGTTTTTAGAAACAAAGGCAAAGAAAAGAGATTTAAGTGACGAAGAAATGTCTGTAAAGGAAAAGCTCAATTCATACCGCGAGCAGTTTAAGACTGCAATGGATGATGATTTAAATACAGCCGATGCAATAGCGGCACTTTTTGACCTTGCGAAGTTCATAAACTCTGAAAACAAAGACAATTGGCCGTGTGAATTGTTTGAAGAGGCAAAGTCAATAATGCATGAGCTTGGTGATGTTCTTGGAATATTTACACGCTCAATGGAAGATACTATTTCTGAAGAAGCAAAAGAATTAATTGAAAAAAGAACAGAGGCACGAAAAAATAAGGATTGGGAAACATCTGATAAAATCCGTGATGAGTTACTGGCTTTGGGTATTGAGGTTGCAGATACTCGTCAGGGTGTAAAAATAAGAGTGATAAAGTAATGGATATAAATTCTATTCTTAAGGAAAATGAAAAACCCAAGATGAACACGCTGTCACCATTAACACTTGCGTTTGTAGGTGACAGCGTGTATGAAATGTTTATAAGAACTAAAGTCTTAAAAGAGGGCAACCGTCCTGCAAACGAATTACATAAAATTGCTGTAGGCTATGTTAAGGCAAGTGCTCAGGCTAAAGCTGCCCATAAGATTTTAGAGAGTTTAACCGACAAAGAGATTGAAGTTTATAAAAGAGGACGAAATACAAATATTCATACTATTCCAAAAAACGCAGATATGGCTGATTATCGCCATGCGACTGCGTTGGAATCGTTGATTGGATATCTTTATTTAAACGGAGAGAACGAGAGGTTGGAGGAAATCTTAAATCTTGCCTTTAAAATACTTAGCCAAAGGTAAAACGGAGGTTTTGTATGGGAAAGGTTTTACATGAAATAAAAAACTATTTGATTATCACAGCAGGAATGCTTATTGCAGCTTTTGGAATAAGTGTGTTTTTAAAACCGCACGATATAGTAGCGGGAGGCGTTTCAGGTATCGCGATAATCATAAGTAATTTCACGAACTTTCCTATGGGTATAATAACTCTTCTTTTAAATATTCCAATATTTATATTGGGTATAATTTTTTTGGGAAACAGCTTTGGAATAAAGTCTATTTTTGGGGCGGTAACATTTTCGCTTTTCATAGATGCTACCTCAGGAATTCCTGTTATCACCGAAAATCTCATTATGGCTGCACTCTTTGGTGGAATCTGTATTGGACTCGGTTTGGGTATGGTATTTTTAACAGGTGCAACGAGTGGCGGTACTGACATTTTGGCAGCGCTCCTCAATAAAGCCGTAAGGGCAATAGATGTCGGTAAATGGATATTTATAGTTGATATTATAATTATATTATCTGGCCTGTTTGTAATTGCTGATATTGATGCGATATTAGCAGGGATTATGGCACTGTTTATCAGTTCTTTTTTGGTAGATTACACTATTTCAGGTGCAAATCATGCAAAAATGGTATATATAATTTCTGATAAATCTGAAGATATTGCAAGAGAAATCATGGAAACACTTTCAAGAGGCGTTACAGGAATTCACACAAGAGGAATGTACACTAATGAAGAGCGTACAATGCTTTTGTGTCTGGTTAAAAGATTTGAACTTCAGAAGTTAGAAAAAATTGTGGAAAATATAGACGAAAAGGCGTTTTTAATATTTTCTCAAGCCCGTCAGGTAACGGGTGAGGGATTTATGAATTATCCTGTAAAGTATAAAAAAAATAAAAAATAATATATACGAGAGGGGAAAAATACTTTGTTGGACAACAAAAAGATTGCAGAATTAAAACTGGCTGCTGCCAATGTAAGAAAGCACATAATTGCAGGCACTCATGCGGCATCATCAGGACATCCGGGAGGGTCGTTATCAATTGCTGATGTGCTCACACTTTTGTATTTTGAGGTTATGAACATTGACATTAAAAACCCGAATTGGGAAGATAGAGACAGATTTGTTTTGTCTAAAGGACACTGTGCACCAGGATTGTACGGAGTTTTAGCAGAACGCGGTTTCTTTCCTAAAGAAGACATTACAAGTTTAAGAAAAACAGGCTCATACCTTCAGGGTCATCCCGATATGAAGAGTGTGCCCGGTGTTGACATGTCAAGCGGTTCTTTAGGTCAGGGTATTTCTGCTGCAAACGGTATGGCTCTTGCTGGTAAAATTGACAACAAAGACTACAGAGTGTACACGATACTTGGTGACGGTGAATTAGAGGAAGGTCAGGTATGGGAGGCGGCAATGTATGCAGCACATTACAAGCTTGATAATCTGACAGCTTTTGTAGATTTTAACGGATTGCAGATTGACGGCGCCATTAAAGAAGTTATGTCTCCTCTTCCTATAGATAAGAAATTTGAAGCATTCGGCTGGAATGTGATTTTGTGCGATGCACATGATTTCAATGCCCTTTTAGATTCTATAAATAAAGCAAAAGAAACAAAAGGCGTTCCTACTGTAATAATATTAAAGAGCATAAAAGGTAAGGGTGTATCATTTATGGAAAATGTTGCATCGTGGCATGGCAGTGCTCCTAATGATGAACAGTGCGAACAGGCAATCAAAGAGATTGATGAAGAAATCGAAAGAATTAAGGAGGGAGCATAAATGGCAAAGTCAGCAACACGCGAAGCATACGGATTAGCTCTTGCGGAATTTGGTGAAAAATATGATATTGTGGTTTTAGATGCAGACCTTTCTAAATCTACAAAAACAGATACTTTCAAAAAGAAATTTCCTGAAAGATTTTTTAATACAGGCATAGCGGAAGCAAATATGATGTGCACAGCAGCAGGACTTGCAGCCTGTGGAAAAACTGTGTTTGCAAGCTCGTTTGCCATGTTTGCAGCAGGAAGAGCGTTTGAACAGATAAGAAACAGCATCTGTTATCCCAATTTGAATGTTAAAATAGGTGCGACTCATGCGGGAATTTCTGTAGGTGAAGACGGTGCGACACACCAGTGCTTAGAAGATATAGGAATAATGCGCACAATACCCAATATGGTAATTATAAATCCTGCTGATAAAGCAGAGTCAATATTGGCAGTCGAAGCTGCTATAAAGCATGATGGACCTGTTTACTTAAGATTTGGAAGACTTGCTGTTCCTGAAATTTTTGATAGAGATACATATAAATTTGAAATAGGCAAAGGCGTAGAACTAATAAATGGAACGGATGTAACAATCATTGCAACGGGACTTTTAGTGCCTGAAGCTATGACTGCGGCAGAAAAATTAAAAGAAGAAGGAATTTCTGCGCGTGTAATTAATATGGCGACCATTAAGCCTATTGATAAAGAAATTATCGAAAAAGCAGCGAAAGAAACCGGTGCGATTGTGACATGTGAAGAACATAATGTTATCGGAGGTTTAGGAAGTGCTGTAGCAGAGGTGCTGTGTGAAGTTGCGCCTGTTCCTATGCTCAGAATTGGCACACGGGATGTTTTCGGCCAAAGCGGAAAACCTGCCGAATTATTTGAAATTTATGGGCTTACTGCGGAGAATATTGAAGCTAAGGCAAAAGAAGTTATTAAACTTAAGTAACAAAAAGACTTGTTGTATAATTACAACGAGTCTTTTTTGTTCATTTTACATAATTACAAATAATTTCACTAAATGATAAAATAATAATAAGAAAGGAGTGATATAGTTGATGACGATTACAAACGAAAAAATCTTAGAATTTCGTGATTTTTTGCTGGATGAAGAAAAGGCAAATTCCACAGTTGAAAAATATGTAAGGGATTTGATCACATTTTCTGAATGGCTTGGGTGTAGGGAACTTACGAAAGCAACAGTCTTAGAGTATAAGGAATTCTTAAAACAAAATTATACCGTAATAAGTGTAAATTCAATGATTTCCTCGCTAAACAGTTTTTTTGAACACAATTCGCTAAACGATATGCGAATAAAAACAATTCGTATACAAAAGCAAATATTTTTGAAAACAGAAAAAGAACTGACAAAAGCCGAATACACAAGACTGCTGAGCGTGGCAAAGACACGGGGAAACCGACGGCTCAATCTGGTCATGCAGACTATTTGTTCGACGGGCATACGGGTATCTGAATTATCGGCAATAACCGTAGAAGCTATAAAAAGCGAAACTGCTCAGATAAACAACAAGGGCAAAGTACGATATGTATTTTTGCCAAAAACCTTGTGCAAGACATTAATGAAGTATGCAAATTCGCAAAACATCCTATCAGGTCCGGTGTTTGTAACGAAAAGAGGTATACCGCTGAACCGTTCAAATATCTGGTCGGATATGAAAAAGTTATGTGAACAAGCATGCGTGCCAAAGGAAAAAGTTTTCCCGCATAATCTTAGACACCTGTTTGCAAGAACTTTTTATTCAATTCAAAAAGATATTGTAAGGCTTGCTGACATCTTAGGACACTCAAATGTCAACACAACAAGAATCTACACAATGGAAACGGGAGAAATTCATCGCAGGAAAATACAAACACTGGGATTGTTGCGATGTTGAGAATGAAAAATAAAAAAACTACATAATCGAAATTATGTAGTAAATTTTGAAGACAGGTACATAAAAAGTACGGCGTTATTATATCACCACCTCTGGTATTTGTCAATACTTTAACTCAAAAAATATTATTTTAGTCATTTTGCAGTATAAAATGGCATGGCAAAATAGACTAATGCATAAAGAGCAAGGTCGCATTGGTCTTTTAAGTATGCCTTTTTTTGAAAGCTCCTCCAATTTTGCATCTATAATTCTCACAAAAGGGCACAATTGAATATTAATTTTGTTTTTTTAAACTACATAATTTCGATTATGTGGTTTTTTGTTATTTTGTTTGCAGAAATCTATGTAGAGTCAACTCACTGAAAAGAAGGCGATTACGATTTTAGGAATTATATCAGTTGCAATAGTAATGGGCATTGCAATAACATGCTATTGTGCAGATGTGCTTTTGCCGTTTTTAGACCAAAGAGGGGAAATAAAATCAAAAATAAAGCATGCAGAAACATATGAAAAGCGAAAGTATTACAAGAGAAAGTACCGCCGTATGAAATTGGAAATACTGCCTGTGGTGGGTGGAATTTTCAGGAAAACTTACAAAAGAAGGAGAAGAAGGCGGATTTAAAGATAAAGGCAAAAATCATGGCGAATACTCAACAAATGAATACAGCGTTTTATTTTTTGTGAAAATTAAAACAAGTGTTCTAAAAATTAAAACAACTGTTTTAAGGAGTTGTAGATATGAGGGAACGCACAGAAAAATCAATTGATGAGATATTGGCATTGTCGTTTAAATACTTAACGGAGCACGGACTTGAGAATGCCTCAATAAGAGATCTGGCTCAGGGGACGGGAATGTCTTTGGGTAGTATTTATTATTGGTTTGAGGATAAGGAGGACTTAGTACTGAATTCTATAAAGTACGGCCTTGCAAAATCATCTATGAGAATATTTACCAATGCATTTGAAGTAATAGACGATCTTGAAAAGTTTATTGAAAATGTCTTGGATTTGGTAAGGGAAGAACAGAAAGCTTTGCGAACTGTTTTTCAAGCGGCTACCAGCCCCGTATACGGAGATGCTATACGCAAGAATTCTACAACCTTAAACGGAACTTATGACGAATACATTAATGCACTTTCTGAAAAAGTAAACATTTCATACGAAGAACTAAGGCCTATTGTATATCTTTTTGTGGCAACGGTTTTAGACTATGTAGTTTGGGATGACCAGGAATTCTCAAAAAGTCAGCTTCGGTATATATATCAAATTCTGTTATCAAAAATAAAGACAAATAATTAATGTTGAATTAAGCAGCAACATCGCTTGATTATAAAATTATTATCCTATGGAAGGAGTTTTCAGACGATGAAAATGAAAAGAATTTTATCAATCGTTCTTTCTGTGATTATGATTGTCGGCTCAATGGCAACGGTTTCAGCAGAAACTGCTACAACCTTACCCGAAGCAGTTAACGGCAAGATTACACTTACAGAAGATGTAGTACTTGCAGATACATACACAGTACCTGCAGGCACAACATTGACAATCGATCTTGCAGGTTACACAATCAGTCAGACAAAGACACAGACGGCAGGATACCAGATGATTCTTAATGATGGTAACCTGACAATCAAAGACAGCAGCAAAAACCGCAGCGGTAAAATCAGTTATACCGACAACGGTAATGGTGGCGAATATATCTCAGACACCATCTATAACAGAGGCGTGCTTGTGATTGAAAGCGGCACAATTGAAAACCTCAGTACTCCGACTGTGGCAAACAACGGGTATCCCCACGCTGTTGATACATATTCAGGCATACGAGATACATCGGTTACAGTGAAAGGCGGCACGATTTATTGTGCAGAGTACAGCGCAATGCGCATGTTCTGCGTAAGTGAAACATATAAAGCAGACCTTGTTATCAATAATGGTATTATAAAGGGTGCTGTTGATGTTCAAAATGGTAGCAAAGACAAGGCATGCTTAGGCTCATTGACTGTAAACGGCGGCATTTTTGATGCGAACAAGAGCAAGAACAATATTCGTATCGCTGACTGGCATTATTATGGCAATATAGCAAATATCTCAGGAATTACAGCCGACATCAAGAGCGGTAGCTTCGACAAAGGTATCTACAACAATATAGCTCCTGTTAGCGAATTTGTTTCGGGCGGTGTATTCGGCGAAGATGTTACAGAATTTCTTGCAGACGGTGCAACTGTTGTCTGCGGCGATAAAAAATATGTAAAGAATGGCGAAGATGTTACAACAGTAGCAGCTACAGAAGTTGCAACATACGATGCGCTCATAAAAGCGCTTAATGAAGATAAGGCTCAAGTTGTTATGACGGCAGACATCACAGCTGATGCAGCTCAGAACTCCGGTTATGGCAAAGCAGGTATAGTGTTAGATGCTGGCGACTTTCTTGATGGCAATGGTCACAAGCTTACCATTAATAATGCTAACAGCACATGGGACTCTGTAATTGCTATGAGAGGCGGAAAAGTGCAGAACCTTACTATCGCAGGTGCTATGCGCGGTATATTTATGCCCGGTGCAAATGGTAATGTAGTAATTGATAATTGTGTATTTGAAGATGTAACTTACACATTCAACTCTGACGCAGGCAGTAAGGGTTGCTCGGTTACAATTAAAAACACAAAGCTTTTTGGCTGGACCAGCTTTTCTGATGTTCATAAGTCAGTAACATTTGAAAATTGCGAATTTGGCGAAGGTAATGGATATTCATTCTGCCGTCCTTATCAGCCGACAACATTCACAGGTTGTGAATTTAATGAAGGTTATGAGTTAGACACCACAAAAGTTAGTGACAACACACATGCCTTCAATGATTGCACCTATGACGGAAAAACTTTGAACGCAGACAACAACGCTATGTTCTACAACGGTGGCTCTGTTTTAATTAACGGCACTGCTACAGATGTTACACAGTACGCCGCAAAAGTTGGCGATCAGAAATATCTCACGCTTGAAGAGGCATTTAAAAAAGCTGAAACTACCGATGCTATCATGCTACTTAACGATGCGTCACCTGCCCTTACGAGCCAGAAAGCCATTACAAATGCTTCTGTAATTGACCTAAACGGAAAAACCCTTACACTTAGCGAAGATGATTTGTATTTCGGTACCACTACATTCAAGAATGGTACCATCGTGGTAGCTCCCAGCGTTACTGCAAGCACTGCTGTATTCTGGATGTTTGAAGGTCAAACATTGATTTTTGATGATGTAGATATCGTTGCTACTGGCGTTACGGGTTGCTATCTCATGGGCACAAATGGTGGTAACGGAGCAGAGATAAAACTCGTCAACGGCTCAACAATCACTATTGAAAATGATACTGCAGCTTCTTTGACTGCTGTGATCTCTGGTAACGGCGCCAACGATGTTGTAACTATTGATAATTCTACAATTAATGTTTCCAATATTACTGGTCGTCTTGCGCTTGGTGGCAGCTATACTGTCGAGGGCAATTCTGTTATCAATGCAAACGGTGTAAAAGAAGGCTTCTATATCCGTGATGGACAGAGCCTTTCTATCGAGGATAACTCAAATGTAAGCATTACCCTCAATCCTGATAACGAGACTACTCGTTACGGAATCAATCTGAACGGTTCTGCTACCTACAACAAGGCTGTTACAGCAACTGTCAATGCAACAGATAACGCTCCTGCTACAGAGGAAGACAAAACCTTACCCAACGCTGAAGTTAAAAACTTAGGAACAGTTACTATTCCGGCAAACAAATATACATGCTGGCCTAATGGAGATACATCTAAGGATTTGACATTAGATGTAGCTATGCAGTTTATTGCAAAGGATACACCTGAAGAAGCAGCAGCTAACTATTACGGACAATATACAACAGACTTCTTTATAGAATTCAGCGGTTTAACAGACGGAGAATTTGATGCAACAGGATGTTATCTTGCAGGAAATTACGGCACATTTGGCTGGATTGCTATTCCTGTAGAAGGGGTAGTTTCTACAATAGAAGAGGGTGTGGTTTATCCTGTGCTTACAGGTGCGACAGATTTTAATTTCACATATGAAGA
>JAZSQN010000050.1:0-1620 GCA_045537995.1 Congzhengia sp.
GGGTGACTGCGCTGAATATGAAAGAATTATTTATAATGTAAAATAAATTAAAGAAGCGGTGAAGTATGACGGTTAATTCTGTTAAAATTAAAAATTTCAGAAATATTGCCGATTTAAGCTTTACTGCTGATAACGGAGTAAATGTTATTTACGGCGAAAATGCACAAGGAAAAACCAATATATTGGAATCTCTCTGGCTTTTTACAGGCTGCAAAAGCTTTCGTGGCGCAAAAGATAATGAATTGATTAAATTCGGAGAAGATTTTGCTAAAATCAATTTAGATTTTTCCGATAATTCAAGAGAAAAAAAATCTGAAATAATTATTGCAGACAAAAAGAAAAATGCTTCTTTAAATGGTGTTTCTCTTCGTTCAACTGCAGAGCTTATAGGTTCCTTTTATGCGGTTATTTTCTCCCCTGTTCATTTATCTTTAATAAAAGATGGTCCTTCTGCAAGAAGAAAGTTTTTAGATACTGCTTTATGTCAATTAAAGCCATCGTATGCAGAGCATCTTGCAGGTTATAAAAGAGCATTAGTTCAAAGAAATGCTTTGCTTAAGGATTTACATTTGAATTCAGAGCTTTATGATATGCTTGATACCTGGGATGACCAATTAGCAAGATATTCCGCTTGTGTTATCAAAGAAAGACTTCAATATATAGATTTACTTTCTGAATACAGTAAAAGCATTTACTCGGGCATTTCTGAAAATAAAGAAAGCTTTTTAGTTTTTTATTCAAAAAACATAAGTAAAGATATTTCCGTTAAAGATATTTATTTAAGCGAAATTGAAAATCTTAAAAATTCTCGTAAAGAAGATATATTTTCAAAAACAACTACTGTTGGTCCTCACAGAGATGATTTAGAAATTTTGATTAATAATGTAAGTGCCAGAAGCTTTGGCTCTCAAGGACAGCAGCGTTCTTGTGCATTGGCGCTTAAATTAGGCGAATCAGAAATAATAAAAAAGGTTACGGGTGAAACTCCTGTTGCTCTTCTTGATGATGTTATGAGCGAGCTTGACGAAAAGCGTCAGGATTATGTTCTTAACCATATAAATGACAGACAAGTTTTTCTTACTTGCTGTGATCCGTCACAAGTTTTGAGATTATGTGGTGGTAAGTCCTTTTTAATTAAAGGCGGTGAGGTAATTTAATGTTTATTCACATCGGGCAAGATACAGTTGTTATTGATAAAGAAATTATCGGTATTTTTGATATGGATAACACAACTGTTATGAAAAAAACAATTGATTATCTTAATAATGCGGAGAAAGAAAAAAGTGTAATAAATGTTGCACCTTTTGAACTTCCTAAATCCTTTATTGTCTGCCAGACTCCAAAGGGTAAAAGAATTTATATTTCTCCTGTTTCCGTGGGAACGATTTTACGAAGAATAGAATCAGGAAACCCACATTGATTATGTAAATAAATTTTTTATATATTTATTTTGAATCTTCTACGGAGGTTAGTATTTTGGACGAAAACATTATTAAAACCGAAGAGGAGCTTCGCGAAGAAGCTAAAGAAAACGAAGTAGTTCTTGATGAAAACGCAGAAATTGACACTGTTGTTACTGAAAAATACGACGCTAGTGCAATTCAGGTACTTGAAGGACTT
>JAZSQN010000007.1:0-13327 GCA_045537995.1 Congzhengia sp.
TTTGCAAGAAGTGTTTTACCTGTTCCAGGAGGTCCTACAAGCAAAATTCCTTTTGGAATGCGTGCACCCAGTTCGATAAATTTTGAAGAATCTCTTAGAAAATCAACGATTTCTTCGAGCTCTTCTTTTTCTTCGTCAGCGCCGGCAACATCTTTAAAAGTCACATGTGTTTCGCCGCTTTGTGTCATTTTAGCAGTGCTTTTTCCAAAAGACATTGCCTTTCCGCCACCTTGAGCCTGGCGCATAAAAATAATCCAAAACGCAATAAATATTCCGATTGTAAGAAGAGTAGGCAGGAAAGATACCCACCAGGGTAACTCCTCAGGTGCAGGCGTATCAAATTTAAGAGTTCCTTCATCTAGTTGCTCTTGGATTTCATGACCTGCATTTTCATACAGAATACTAATGGATGGTATATAAGCTATTCGTTTATTGGAATTAGGGGCGGTCAATGGTTCGTTAAGAGTGATTGTGACGGTTCTGTCTTCAATAACCATTTCCGTAACCTGACCTGATTTTATATTACTTAGTAAATCAGAATATTTGATTTGCTGAATACCTGGTGTATAGTTTAAAACACTGAAAATAAGAAAAACTATAGCTAGCAAAACAGCATAAAACCAGATGCCGTTAAACCCCTTTTTTTTGTTATTTTTCAAAAAATTCACCTCTGGATATTTTTTCAGTTTAGTTTAACATATAAAATTTGAAAAAACAATAGAACTTAATAAATGTTCACTTAATGTTAATTATTTTCATAAACTTCGCGTTTTAGTACAGCAACATAGGGAAGTTCGCGATATTTTTCTGCATAATCCAATCCATAGCCAACTACAAATTCGTCAGGAATTTCAAATCCTATATAATCTGCTTTTATATTTCGTATGTGGCGTGATGGCTTGTCAAGAAGACAACAAAGTTTCATTGATTTTGGCTTTCTCATAGAAAAATGCTCTAAAAGATTATATAGCGTATTTCCTGTATCTAAAATATCTTCTACAATTATAACATTTTTATTTTCATAAGAGATGCCGGAATCAAGCTTAATCTTAAGTGTTCCTGATGATTCTGCGCTTGCGCCATAGCTAGAAGCACATACCATATCAAATATAACTGGAAAATTAACAGCTCTTACAAGGTCTGCAAAAAAGGGGAGAGAACCTTTCAAAATACATACAAAAACAACTTCCTCACCTTTATAATCTTCATTTAGTTGTTTTGCGATTTCATAAACCCTTTCTTTGATTTCGTCTGCTGTAAAAAGAATTTTTTGAATGTCATTGTTCATGTTCTTTCTCCTTATGTATAGTTATGTTTATATATTCTTCACCGGGCTTTGCACGAAAAAATCCATTATCACGAACACCGCAAAGCCAGATTATCTCGTTGTTATGTTCCAATACAGGAATGGTATTTCTTAAAAAAACAGGGATTTTTTCATCGACAAAGATATCTTTGATTTTTTTCTTGCCACAGTTTAAAAGATTCATAAAATCTCCGTCTTTTTTATTTCGCAAAACAAAATTTAAAGAATTAATTTTTTCTTTGCTGAGGTAAATCGTATTTTTATCATATTTTTTAGGGGCGTTGATACCTTTTTTAATTTCTACCTTTAAAGAAAGTTCAGGAATAAAAATGGCGCCTTCTTGCTCTAAGTTACAGGAGAACTCGGAAAAATCATTTTTTATAACAAAGTATACAATACCGTATTTTACAAAAAAATCAAGTTTTTCATTTAAAGAAATTCTACTGTTGTTATTGAGTGAGTTACATATCAAAGTAGTATTATTATTTGACAGGCTTAAACCACAAAGCTCAAATACGGTCTTTTTTATTAATCTTTTTACGATATATTTATCTTGATTTAAGAGAGTGTTTAAATCAAAACTTATACCGAAACTCTCTTTATTTGACAGCAAATTAAATTTTTCCTCTACAACATTATTTATAAATATTTCCGCTTCGGAATAAAGAGCAATGTTCGAAGAAAGAGTATCAATAAAATTTGGATTATATTCTTTTTTAATCTCAGGAATAAGATTGTTTCTGATTTTATTTCTTAAAAATTCATTTTCAAGATTTGTCGAATCCGTGACAAAGTCTAAACCTTTACACGCTAAATAATTTTCTATTTCGCTTCGTTCAAGACAAAGGATAGGCCTTACTATATCTGCGTTGTTAAAAATTGGAATCCCCGAAAGACCTTTGATATCAGTGCCTCTTAAAAATCTCATAAGAACTGTTTCTGCATTATCATTTTTATTATGAGCGGTTGCGATTTTTGTGGCGTTGATTTCTTTTTTTAATGAGTTAAAAAAGTCATATCTTGCTTTTCTTCCTGCTTCTTCACAAGAAAGTTTAAGCTTTCTTGATAAAGCATTCACATCTACACTCTTACTGAAAAAAGGCAAGTTGTAGTCTTTACATAGAGCCCTAACAAAATTTTCATCTCGAAGTGATTCGTTTCCCCTTAATTGATGATTTAAGTGAGCAATAACTAATGATATGGAAAGTTCATCTTTTAGTTCGTTTAGAACATCTAACATACATACAGAATCAGCTCCGCCTGAAACAGCGAGGATTAAAGAATCGCCGTCATTTATCAAATTATTTTCTTTTATATAATCTAGAATTTTATTTTTAATTTCCATAGCTAAACCTGCTTTTAAAGTTTAGTGATGCATATCAGGGTCAAAAAACTTCGTATATTCTCCTGTCCAAACGAGTTTTAAAGTGCCGCGTGAACCGTTTCTGTGTTTTGCAATATTCAAGTTAACAATATTCTTTTCTTCTTCGTTGGCAGAATCCTGATATAAGAAAAGAACGATGTCTGCATCTTGCTCTATAGCACCAGATTCACGAAGATCAGAAAGTTTAGGTTTGTTATCATCTTTTCTTTGTTCAGTTGCACGCGAAAGTTGTGAAAGTGTAAGGATTGGGATATTGAGCTCTTTCGCAAGAAGTTTTAAAGAACGAGACATATCAGATACTTCCTGTTGTCTGCTTTCTGACCTTGTTCCTTGCATAAGCTGTAAATAGTCAATAACTATAAGGCCTAAACCTCGCTCAGCTTTCAATCTTCTGCAAGTAGCTCTTATATCTGAAACCTTAACTGCCGTATTTTCACTTATATAAATAGGTGCGTTTCCTAATGTATTAAGGGCCATTGCGATTTTTTCCCAATCGTTATCATCAAGTTCACCAGAGCGGAGATGGGAATTATTAATCAGCATTTCAGAACTCATAATTCTTGAAACCAACTGTGTACCGGACATTTCAAGGCTAAATATAGCAACAGGAACATTGCCGCGAATTGCAGCGTTGGCTGCTATATTTAAAGCCAGACTGGTTTTACCCACGCCGGGACGGGCAGCAAGCAAAATAAGGTCTGATTTTTGTAAACCATTGAGTTCGTTATCAAGTCCTAAAAAACCAGTGGGAACACCTGTGAGCTTACCTTTGCTATTGTAAATTTGTGTAAGATTTTCGTGTGTATCAATTAAAACATCTTTAATGTGACGCATGTCACTATTTTTATTTTCAAGTGTATCAAATATAAGTTTACCTGCAAAATCAGCGATATCGCGGGCGTTAGTAGCTGTGTCTAAACTATGATCTTTAATTTTTTGTGCAGTATCTGCAAGTTTTCTGCGCAAAGATTTTTCTAAAATTATATCAATGTGTTGCTCTATATTTGCAGTAGTGGGAAGAGTAGAGGCAAGGTAAGAAAGATATTCTATTCCTCCAACTGCTTCTAAAGCCGAAACTGCATTTAATTCATCAGAAACAGTGACTAAATCTATAGGCACATTTCTGTTGAATAAAGATAACATAGCAGAAAAAATCTTTTTATTAGATTCTATGTAAAAGTCTGATTCTTCTAATTTTTCAAAAGCTGTAGTCACACAATCCTTGTTAAGAAGCATAGAACCTAAAACGGACTGTTCAGCTTCTTTGTTGTGCGGCATCGCACTTTGAATTAAATTTTCGTTTTGAATATCCATAACCGGACAGTCCTTTCTTTGATAATTTACAAGCTGAGTACTTCAACATAAATTTTTGCGCTTATTCCGGGATAAACTTTAATTATAGCCTCAGTAACACCTAACGTTTTTATGCTATCAAGCTGCACTTTTTTTTTGTCAACCTCTAAGTGAAGCTGCATTTTTATTTCATTTGCGACATCCTGAGCAGTTATCGAACCAAAAAGCTTACCGTTTTCGCCTGATTTTGCTTTAAAAACAACTTTTTGACCCTCTAATTTTTCTGCGAGATTTTTCGCTTTTAACTCTTCCTGATTTTTATGGTATTGCTGAGCACTCTTTTGGCTTTCGAGTTCGTTTATTGCTGTTTTATCAGCAACTATAGCTAATCCTTTAGGAAGAAGAAAATTTTTAGCATATCCGTCTGAAGCATTTATAAGATCGCCTTTTTTTCCTTGACCTTTTACATCGGCTTTTAAAATAACCTTCATTTTTTTACCTCATTTCATGATTTAATTTACAACATTATCAATATAATAATCATCAATTGATTCGATGAGCATATCTTTTGCAGTGTTAGCAGATATACCCTCTAATTGCGCACCGGCAATTGTTAAATGTCCGCCACCACCCAATTTTTCAAGTATAACCTGAACATTTATTTCTCCTAATGAGCGGCCACTTATACTAACATCGTCACCCGATGTGCGTATAACAAACGAGGCAACAATTCCTTTAATATTTAAAAGTTCATCTGCCGCTTGCGCCATAACGGTGTGCGATATATTGTCTTGTTCAGGAACTATACTTATTGCGATGTTGTTTCTTATAATATCAGCGTTTTTTATAATTTCTGAACGCTTTATATATGTTTGTAAATCCTGTTGGAAAACAGTTTTTACAGCTATGGTGTCAACTCCTTGACGCCTTAGGAATGATGCCGCTTCAAATGTTCTTACACCTGTTTTAAAGGTGAAATTCTTGGTGTCCACAACAATACCTGAATAAAGAGCTTCGGCTTCGTATTTAGTAAGTGACATTTTGTTTGAAGTGTATTGCAAAATTTCAGTAACCATTTCACAAGTAGAAGATGCATACGGTTCATGATAAACCAAAGCAGGATGGTCAATAAAATCTGCTGTTCTTCTGTGGTGATCAATTACAACAACTTGCTTTGCGTTATCCAAAATTGAAGCGTTATCTAATAGTGTTACTTTATGTGTATCAACTAAAATAACAAGTGTATTATCAGTGATTTTTGATTTTGCTTCTTCAGTTGAGATAAAGAAACCTTCATATTCTTTTGTGTTTTCGAGTTTGGATAAAAGAGTAGAAACTGTTTTATCATATGTGTCACATGCAACATTTACAGGGGTTTCCTGCATACGACAAATTCTAAATAATCCAAATGCTGCACCAATACCGTCTACATCGGCATTTTTATGTGTTAAAACAATCACATTGTCGGCGTTGTTAATAAGACCTGAAAGGGCGAAACTGACAACACGAGCTTTAACTCGGGTGCTTTTTTCATGTTCTTTCGTTGCACTGCCGTAAAAACGGAATTGTTCACTGTCTTTTATTACAGCTTGATCACCGCCACGACCTAATGCCATATTAAGCGCATCCTTTGCATACGATTCGTTATCAGGAAGCGTCTTACCGTTTAAACCTATTCCAATGCTTATAGAAGCAGGAATACTATTGTTTGTTTCTATTGAGCGTATCTGGGAAAGGATTTCAAATTTACTTTTAATAAAACCTTCTAGATACTGATATTCAAAAATTATAAAGTATTTATCTTTTTCATATTTTAAAATTATGCCGTTATTGCTTGTTGCCCAGTCGTTAATTATTTTGTAGAGTTCTGATTGCAATTGAGGAACTATTGTTGATGGAGCTGAACTCATAAGTTCATCGTAATTATCAACCATAACAAAAGATACAAATGTCTTTTCTGCAATATATTTTTTGTTTAATTCTGAAGTTTCAGTTATATCTTCAAGATATAAAAGTGTAATAGGTTTTTCACCTTCGGAATCTCTTCGAGTTGTGTTTCCGATTACTTTAAATTTTTTTCCGTCACAGTCAACACTGGAAACAAATCCTGAGGAATTGTCTGTTGATAAAAGAAGTGATGTATCAAAATCATCAAACAAATCGGTGATATTAGATTCTGGCAAAGCTTTTTCCGGAAAAATGTCACGGAACTGAGAGTTATACCATACAACTGTTCCTTCCGAATCAAGAAGAACTGTAGGCAGAGGAAAAGATAAAAGAACATCATCGTTTGCTTTTGTTCCTAAAGTTACCTTTTCAATCATTTCTGTAATTCTTTTTTTAGACAAATGTCTGAAAATAAAACCAAGAGAAAAAATTAAAATTGATATAAGCATTTGTATAATGCCAATCCAATAGTGCTCGTTAAGTAACATAATAAATCCTAAAACAAAAAAAACAAGGATATAAATATCATTTGCTATATATTTTTTTTTGATCTTGTTATTCATAATATCAACTCCTATTCAGGAAGTTTTGGCTCTTTCAATTTTTTTCTGTAGTCAAAAATACCATCAGCTACACCTAAAATACTTAGAACAGTAAAAGGTAGGCCTAAAGTAGTTAGAGCGTATATCACTATAAAAAACATAATTGTTTTTTTAAGTAAGCTGTTAAATGTTTTTTGTTTTATGATCTGACTTATAAAAGACAGACCAAATATTGAGAAAACAAAAGAAGAAACTACAACAACATTTAATAAAGCGTCTTTCAAATAAGATTGGCCCGGATATATCAAAGTAACTATTCCTAAAATAACATAAAAAATACTTGTTGTTTTATCGGCGTGCCAATCAGAAAAATTCTTAAAAAATGACAGATCCATCTTCTTACGCTTTAAGATTTTTTTAAAAAGATAAAAGCTAAGAAGCGAGTAAGATATAGATATAATTATAATAAAACTTGGCATATACCTTACAACATACTCAGCAAAAGACGAAATTAAAGCATTAATGTCCGTCTCGGAGAATTGATTTTTATATAGTTCAGTCATATAAGACAATGTGTTTTCAAAATTAAAAGCATCAAAAAAACTAATATTCATTACCAAGTGTAATGTATATAAAAATACAAATATTGATATAGCTTTAAACTCAGACAATTTGAGATTATAAGCGATTCCAAACGAAACACCACACAAAATAATTGGTATTAAGGAATTAAGTGTATGAATAAAATTCTTTGTAAAAAGCAAGTAAATAACAAAAACAAAAGCTGACATAAAACTAACAAAACTATAATGATATTTTGTAGTAATATAGCCAAAAAGAGCAGTCAAAACAGAGGTAACAATAATTCCTATAAAAAGTAAGGGAAGTGTTGAAATTAGTGTTAAAACTGCAAAAATAATCGCTATCAAAATATAGTTTTTAAAGTTGTTTTTTGTCAAAAATAATTCACCTGCTTATAATATCGTAACTTATATTTTAACATATTATTTTTAAAATATCAACAACAAAATTAAATTGATGCAAAAAGCCTGTTTTTAACAATATTTCCTTGATTTTAAAGACAGAATATGTTATAATATGTATGTTTTGAGACGCTTGGTGGTTTAAGATGTAAGAAATAAGCACCAAAACATATGAAATTGATGTTTATTTCTTATTTCTTATTACCAAGCGATCAAAACGAATACCCGTTTTGCCCGCAATTCGGTGTATTATTTTAAATAAATTTGAGCGGGCAGAAAGGTGTTTTGAAAAAATGTACAAAAGCTTTAAGACAGAATTTGCAGGAAGACCGTTAGAAATTGAAACAGGCAAGTTTGCAGAACTTGCTGGCGGTGCAGTTATGGTAAGATATGGAGAAACATGTGTCTTATCAACAGCTACAATGGCAGCAAAACCAAGAGAAGGTATTGATTTTTTTCCTTTGAGTGTTGATTTTGAGGAAAAATTATATTCTGTAGGTAGAATTCCGGGTGGTTTTACAAGAAGGGAAGGTAAACCCTCAGATAAGGCTGTTTTAACATCTCGTGTTATTGACAGACCCATTCGTCCTTTATTCCCGAAAGATTTAAGAAATGATGTATCTGTTGTAAATACAGTTATGTCAGTCGATCAGGACTATTCACCTGAAGTTGCTGCCATGATAGGAACATCAGTTGCAATTGCAATTTCTGAAATTCCATGGAATGGCCCTATTGGTGGCGTTGTAATGGGTTATGTTGATGGAAAACTTATTATTAATCCTACACTTGCAGAAAGAGAAAAAAGTGACCTTTACTTGACAGTTGCAGGAACAAAAGAAAAAGTTGTTATGATTGAAGCCGGTGCAAAAGAAGTAAAGGAAGAAGTTGTATTCGATGCTATTATGATGGCTCATGAAGAAATTAAAAAGATATGTGACTTCATCTCTTCAATTCAGGCGGAAGTAGGCAAGGAAAAAATAACATATGAACCACACATTGTTGACGAAGAGCTTTATAACGACATCAAAGAGTTTGGCATTGATAAGTTAAAACTTGCTTTGGATACAGACGACAAGAATGTTCGTGAAGCGAATATGAAAGTGTTCTATGCAGAACTCTATGAACACTTCGAAGGAAAATATAACGAGGAAGAAAACGGTGCTGAAATCACAGAAGCAGTAGAAAAATTAATGAAGTATATCGTTCGTCGTTGGATTTTAGATGAAGGAAAGCGTGTTGATGGTCGTGGTATTACAGATATAAGACCTTTAAGTGCTGAAGTTTCCATTCTTCCAAGAACACACGGTTCGGGACTTTTTGCAAGAGGACAGACACAGGTATTGACGATTGCAACTCTAGGTCCTGTTGGTGAAGCTCAGATATTAGATGGTATTGACGCAGAAACAGAAAAAAGATATATCCATCACTATAATTTCCCCTCATACAGCGTAGGTGAAACAAGACCCTCAAGAGGTCCTGGCAGACGCGAAATTGGTCACGGTGCATTAGCAGAAAGAGCTTTAGAACCAGTTATTCCAAGCGAAGAAGAATTTCCATATGCATTAAGACTTGTTTCTGAAGTACTTTCTTCAAATGGTAGTACATCACAGGCAAGTGTATGCGGAAGCACATTAGCACTTATGGACGCTGGTGTTCCGATTAAAGCACCTGTTGCTGGTATTTCAGTTGGTCTTGTTACAGAAGGCGACCGATTCATTACGATGGTTGACATTCAAGGCTTAGAAGATTTCTACGGGGATATGGACTTTAAAGTGGCAGGTACAAAAGATGGTATCACAGCTATACAGATGGATATAAAAATCGACGGCTTGACACCTGAAATTATTAAGCAGGCTTTTGCTCAGACAAAAGAAGCAAGAAACTATATTTTGGATGAAGTTATCTTAAAAGCAATTCCTGCTCCTCGTGCTGAACTCTCAAAATATGCACCAAAAATATACACAATGCATATTGATAAAGATAAGATTCGTGATGTTATAGGCTCAGGTGGTAAAGTTATTCAGAAGATTATCGCAGAAACACAAACGAAGATTGATATCGAAGAAGACGGTACAATTTATATTGCTACAAGCGATGAGGCGATGGCAAATAAAGCTATGGAAATTATCAACGCAATTTGCGGCAATATTGAAATAGGTGCAATTTTTAAAGGTAAAGTAACCACAGTTACAACATTCGGAGCATTTGTAGAGTTCATACCCGGTGTTGAAGGTTTATGCCATATTTCAAAGCTTGAAAACAGAAGAGTTGCAAAAGTTGAAGATGTTGTAAATGTAGGCGATGAAATTATGGTAAAAGTAATGGAAGTCGATGAAAAGACAGGAAAAATCAGTCTTTCAAGAAAAGACGCTTTAAATGATTTAGAAGGCACAAAAGAAGAAAACGAATAATTTTTGCTCGGAGGCGAAATTATGAAAATCACATTAAAAGACGGTAAAATATTAGAATATAGCGATTCTAAACATCTGTATGAAATTGCAGGTGATATTTCTGAAGGTTTAATGCGTGCATCGCTCGCTGCAGAGGTAAATGGCAAAGTTTTAGGTATGGGAGAAGTAATCGAAAGTGATGCTGCAATCACTTTCCTTACTTTTGACGACCAAAAGGGTAAGGATGTTTTCAGACACACTGCATCACATATACTTGCTCAAGCAGTGAAAAGACTTTATCCGGACGCGAAGCTTGCTATAGGTCCAGCTATTGAAAATGGTTTTTACTATGATATTGACTCAAATGTTTCTTTCACTCCTGAAGTTTTAACCAAAATCGAAGCTGAAATGAAAAAGATTGTAAAAGAAAATCTTCCTGTAAGAAAAATCGTTAAATCGAGAAGTGAAGCCCTTAAATATTTTGAAGAAAAAGGCGAAATATACAAAATGGAGCTTATAAACGATTTACCGGAAGATGCTGAAATAAGTTTTTATGAACAGGGAGAATTTACAGACCTCTGTGCAGGACCACATATTTCATCAACGGGAAAAGTAAAGGCATTTACCTTAACAGGTACTGCAGGTGCTTATTGGCGTGGTGATGAAAAAAACAAAATGCTACAGAGAATTTATGGTACTGCATTTACGAATAAGACAGATATGGAAGAATTTTTGACAGCGCAAGAAGAAGCGAGAAAGCGCGACCATAATAAGCTCGGCCGTGAACTTGATATATTTACAACAGTAGATGTAATTGGTCAGGGCTTACCGGTAATGCTTCCTAAAGGTACAAAAATTTTGCAGACATTACAGAGATGGGTAGAGGATTACGAAGAGGCAAATGGCTGGATGCGCACAAAAACACCTTTAATGGCAAAAAGCGACCTTTATAAAATCTCAGGTCATTGGGACCACTATTTAGACGGCATGTTTGTAATGGGCGACCCACAAAGTGATAAGGAAGTATTTGCACTTCGTCCTATGACTTGTCCTTTCCAGTATCAGGCTTATCTTTCAAAAATGAGAAGCTATAGAGATTTACCTTTAAGATATGCCGAAACATCAACTCTTTTTAGAAACGAAGCTTCTGGTGAAATGCATGGACTTATTCGTGTTCGTCAGTTTACCATTTCGGAAGGTCACTTAATGTGCAGACCTGACCAGTTGGAAGATGAATTTAAGGCTTGTCTTGAAATGACAAACTATATGATGAAAACATTAGGATTGTATGAAGATATTTCTTACAGATTCTCACAGTGGGATCCCGACAACAAGGATAAATATATTGGTACAGATGAACAATGGGCTGAAGCGCAGGGCATTATGAAAAATATTTTAGACGATCTCGGTATTGATTACAAAATTGGTATTGGAGAAGCCGCGTTCTATGGTCCGAAGCTTGACATTCAAATTAAGAATGTATTCGGTAAAGAAGATACTCTTATCACAATACAGGTCGACCAGATGCTTGCTGAAAAGTTTGGTATGGAATATATCGATAGTGATGGTTCTAAGAAAAATCCTTATATTATTCATAGAACTTCTATTGGTTGTTACGAAAGAACACTGGCGCTTCTGATAGAGAAGTATGCTGGTGCGTTCCCGACATGGCTTGCCCCAGTACAAGTTAAAATTCTCCCAATTACTGATGCACAGAAAGATTATGCAAGAGAATATGCTAATATTTTGCGTGCTAATGGTGTCTGTGTAGAAGTTGATGATAGAAATGAAAAAATTGGATATAAGATAAGAGAAGCTCAGCTTGAAAAAGTTCCTTATATGCTGATTATCGGAGAAAAGGAAGTTGAAGCTAATGCTGTTGCTGTTCGTTCCAGAAAAAATGGTGATCTGGGACAAATATCCAAAGAAGAATTTATAACAAATATTACGGAAGAAATTAAAAATAAGGTGAGATAATATGGAAGAAAAATTCACTAGCAGTTCAGGTGAATATATTGTAGTAAAAGCGGAAGAAGACGGTGTAAGTATTTTTGGATTAACACGCGGTCGAGATACTAAATTTCATCATACAGAAAAACTCGATAAAGGTGAAATTTATATAGCTGAATTCACTGAGACAACTTCTGCAATGAAAATAAAAGGTAAAGCAACTGTATACTGTAAACATGGTATTGTAAATTCTCAGGACTAAAATAAAGGGGCGTATTTTTATGTGGATTGTTATATTTATAGCTCAGAATAAGGAAACGGCGAACAATGTGACAGAGATGCTGCGTAGCGGCGGATTAGCTGTAAAAATGCGATCTACAGGCGGAAAAGACGAGTTGTATGGTTGCTATGAAATTCTTTTACCTGAATCGGAAGTAGAAGAAGGACATAAAATTTTAATTTCCAATTTGTTTTAAATTTGTTTTAAATTTGTTTTATTATTTTTTGTTTTTGGAATAATAAGAACAAATTTGTATACAGAAGGGTGTTTTTTAATATTATGAAAAAAATAGGCGTTTTAACAAGTGGCGGAGATGCTCCCGGAATGAATGCTGCAATTCGTGCAGTGGTTCGTTCAGGCGTTAACTTAGGCATGGAAGTTGTTGGCATCAGAAAAGGTTATTTAGGACTTTTGACAAAGTTATTTGAAAATATGAATGCAAGATCTGTGTCTGATATTTTACACAGAGGTGGTACAATATTACAAACAGCTCGTTGTCCTGAATTTAAAAAGAGTGAATCTGTTAAAATGGCAGTAGAAAACGCAAAAGAAGAAGGTATTGAAGGTTTAGTTGTAATTGGTGGTGACGGATCCTTTCGCGGTGCACGGGATTTGAGTCTGGCAGGACTTCCGACAGTTGGAATTCCTGGTACAATAGACAACGATATAGGATGTTCAGATTATACAATAGGCTTTGATACTGCTTTAAACACTGTACAAGAAGCAATTGATAAAATTCGTGATACATGCAGAAGTCATGATCGTTGTTCAGTAGTTGAAGTAATGGGACGAAATGCCGGGTATATTGCAACAAATGTTGGAATTGCCTGCGGAGCTGAGGCTGTCATTATTCCTGAAAAAGATTTTGATTTTAAACGGGACATATTAGCAGAAATAAAACAAGGAATCAAAAGAGGAAAAGAGCAACATTTAATAATTGTCGCAGAAGGTGTAACCAAAGATAATATGAGTGCTCTTAAAATGGCTACAAGAATTGAAGAAGAAACAGGTATTGAAACACGAGCTACAATTTTAGGACATATTCAGCGTGGGGGAAATCCTACTGTTAAAGATAGAGTTTTTGCCAGCAGAATGGGTGTGTCTGCAGTTGATATTTTAAATCAAGGTGTTGGAAATAAAATTGTTGCAACTCAGGGAGACGATATCGTAATTTACGACATTTTAGAAGGGTTAAATATGAGTAAAAAATTAAGCGACACGCTTCTAGGAGTTGCTGATATTCTTTCGATGT
>JAZSQN010000030.1:0-3268 GCA_045537995.1 Congzhengia sp.
AGTGTCGAATATATCGTCCGAAATCAAAAGCATTTCTGGACTTGCGCTTAAGTATATAATTCTTTTAAATGTTTCATTCATGACCTCTCGCCTTATATTCACTTTTGTAATATCAGACATACCTGACATCAAAGAATCAAAATGAATGTCTGCACAATGAATAATTTTTAAAGCCATTTTTATCCCTCTGCATTCTGTTTTTTGTTCTGTTCAGAAAGCTTTAATGTAAAACTGAACCTTGCAAATTCACCTTTATTGCTTTCAGCCCAAACTCTCTCCCCGTGTGCCTGTATAATGCTTTTTACAATGTAAAGACCAAGTCCTGCACCGTTTTTATCCAGACTTCTCGACTTGTCAGTTTTATAAAATCTGTCAAATATATGGTTGAGCTCATCCTCTGCTATGCCCATACCGGAATTCTGAATACTCACATACGCTCTTCCGTTTTTTTTCCCAACGCGAATATCAATAAAACCACGCTCATTAGTAAACTTTATAGCATTGTCAAAAAGGTTTATGAGCACTCTGGACATCGCATCTTTGTCAGCATTTACAACAAGTCCGTCACTCTCAAATTCAACAGACAGCTGTATATCTTTATCAGTTATTTTCTTTTCAAACTTTATAATATTTAACCTTACGAGTTCATTTAAATCGAAATCCTTAAACTCTAAATTAAAACTCCCCTGCTCAAGCTTGCTGATATCTAAAAGGTCTGTAACTATACGGGATAGCCTCTTACTTTCATCCAATACAATGGAAAGGTACCATTCATGCTTTTCCTCAGGTATAGTTCCATCTAAAATTCCCTGCACAAATCCGGTGATTGTAGTCATAGGTGTTCTTAAATCATGCGAAATATTTGCAATGAAGCTGTTTCTGGTGTTTTCAAATTGCTCAATTGACTCTGCCATATAATTAAAAGACTCGCCCAATTCTCCGATTTCATCTATATCATCAATCTCAACACGCTGTTTGAAATTGCCCTTAGCAATCGATTTGGCAGCCTCATTAAGCTTTAAAATCGGCTTTGATATTTTCCTCGAAATAAAATAAACAAGCATTATTGCAAATAGGGCAACAATGACAACATTCCACATAAATATCCTTATAATCTCAGATCTCGCTTTGCTTATTTGAGGAAGCGGAACACTAACTAATACACCGCCTTCAACAGTATCATTGTAAATTATGGGGCATCCCACTGCAAGCATACGGATTTTTGAATTCCCGTTTATAATACCGCGAAATGTCTGTGTCTTTCCTTGAAGTATTCCTTTTGTAAATCCTTCTTTTATACCGCCGTTATAACCTCTTATACTTGATATCACCACAGCACCGTTACTGTCAATAACAAAAATCTGCGTACCTGTAGAAGACGCAACAGTTTCTATGCTTGAACGGTAAGTGTCAATACTTTGGCGGCTTTCTGCCATATCTACTGTAATTCCTGTAATCTCATTTGCAATATTCTTTAGCTTTTCTTCATTTATGTTAGTAAAATGTCTGCCTATAAAACCGAAAAGTAAGGTGCCCATAATTACAAAACATACTAAAAATATTGACATTACAAGCGTAAAAAGCTTAAAATAAATGCTTTTTTTAGTCAATTACTTCACCTCAAATTTATATCCTACTCCCCAAACAGTCTTTAACTGCCATGCTACATTTTCTCCAGCAAGTTCAAGTTTTTCACGAAGTCTTTTAACATGAACATCTACTGTTCTTGAGTCACCAAAATAGTCAAAACCCCATACAGACTCCAACAACTGTTCTCTTGTGAAAACCTTGTTGGGATTGGTTGCTAAAAAATACAAAAGCTCCAACTCTTTCGGCGGGATATCTACATCCTCTCCCTTTATCTTGAGTTCGTAGTTGGTAAGATTTATTACAATATTTGGGTATATTATTTCCTTATCAGTTGCGTCTTTAGGGTCATATCTTCTTAAAATTGCTTTTATTCTTGCAACAAGTTCTTTGTTTTCAAATGGCTTTACCATATAATCATCAGCACCAAGCTCAAGACCCAAAACCTTATCAAATGTTTCCCCTTTTGCCGTTAGCATAATTATCGGAATACTGCTTACCCTTCTTATCTCGCGGCACACCTGAAAACCATCCATTTTCGGCAGCATTACATCTAAAAGTACCACAGAAGGTGTCTTCTCCTTAAAGCATTCGATAGCCGCCTGACCATCGTTTGCTATTACTACCTCAAAACCTTCCTTTTCAAGATAAAGTCTTATAATCTCACAAATATTTTTGTCATCATCTACCACTAATATTCTTTGATTTGTGTTCATAAATTTCACCTCATTTATTAGTCAATACTCCATCTTCCCGAAGCACCGCAGGGAAGTATAAGGTCTGTCCCATTAACAGGAATGCCTACTTCTTCTGATACAACATTGCCTCCATATTTACTTTTAACCTTTAGTTTTAAAATATCTGCCAAAACCGTAGGCTGAAGACCTGTCGTGTACGAATTTATAAGGAAAAACAAAGGTTTATCCGAAAAAATCTTCATACATCTTTCAACAAGCGGATAAAGTTCGTCCTCTAACTTCCACACCTCTCCGTTAGGTCCTCTTCCATAAGACGGAGGGTCCATAATAATCCCTTCGTATGTATTGCCTCTTCTTGCTTCTCTTTCTACAAACTTTATAACATCGTCCACTATAAATCTTACAGGTTTATCACGCAGTTTCGAGCATTCTAAATTTTCTTTTGCCCATGAAACCATACCTTTTGATGAGTCAACATGAACTACTGACGCTCCCGCAGCTGCAGCCGCTGCAGTTGCCCCGCCAGTGTACGCAAACAAATTCAAAACCTTAATAGGTCTTGGAGCTTTTTTAATAAGTTCAGAAAACCACATCCAGTTTACCGCCTGCTCAGGAAAAAGTCCGGTATGCTTAAATCCCATAGGCTTTACATAAAAGCTTAATCCTAATGGTTTAAAATCTATTTTCCATTTATCTGGAATCTTCGTGCGTATTTCCCACGAGCCGCCACCTGTGTTTTTTCTATGATAGTGAGCGTCTGCATCTTTCCAGAGTTTTTCGTTTGTCTTTTCATTCCAAATCACCTGAGGGTCAGGTCTTATCAAACGATACTTTCCCCAATCTTCAAGTTTTTCTCCGCCAGAAATATCTAAAACCTTATAATCTTCCCATCTATCGCAAATAAACATAAAATTTACTCTGCCTTTCTAAAAAAATGTTCTTTATTCCTATGCTATTTTATATAAATATTTTAACATTTTATA
>JAZSQN010000017.1:0-4136 GCA_045537995.1 Congzhengia sp.
AGAATTTTTCCACACATTTAACGCTCTTCATGAATCAAATAAACAAATGATAATTACATCGGATAGACCTCCGAAGGAAATGAAAGAATTAGAGGAGCGCTTAAGAACCCGTTTTGAATGGGGACTTATTGCAGATATCAAAAGACCTGATTTAGAAACGAGAGTTGCTATTTTAAAGAAAAAAGCAAGCGAAGAGAATTTTGCTGTATCTGATGAAATTATGTTTTACATAGCTGAGAACTTAAAGTCAAATATAAGAAACCTAGAGGGTGTTTTAAAACGATTGATGGCATATAATGTTCTTATGGGTAAGCCTATTACAATGCAGCTTGCAGATGAGGCAATTAAGGAATATTTAAACAAGTCAGAAGACCCTCATATAAACACGGAATATATTTTATCGATTGTTGCAAATTATTTTAATATTACATCAGATGAAATATTATCTTCTAAGCGTACACAGGAGATTTCGTATGCAAGACAGATTGCAATGTATCTTCTTCGTGAGTTTACAAGTTTGAGTCTTCCAAAAATAGGTCAGGAGCTTGGCGGAAGAAATCACGCAACAATTGTAAGCGGTATTAAAAAAATCAAAGAGAGTCTTGAAAAAGATGAGGATACCAAAAAAATAGTAGAAGAACTTGTTAAAAACCTTGAAAACAGGGAGTAGCGCATGAATATAAAAATAACAACAGAGTATATAAAATTAGACCAGCTCTTAAAGTTTGCAGGAATAGTCGATAATGGAGCATTTGCAAAAGAAATTATCCTTGAAGGCTTTGTGAGCTACAATGGTGAAGTTTGTCTTATGCGCGGTAAAAAGGTTTATCCAGGCGATAAAGTAGAGATTGATATACCTGATGAAATGTCAGAAGAAATTTTTGTGGAGTAAGAAAATGTATGTAAAAAAGCTTAAACTTTCGGGCTTTCGTAATTATAAAACTGAAGAATTTGTTTTTTTGCCCACGATTAATATTTTGTACGGCAATAATGCACAGGGTAAGACAAATGCACTAGAGGCACTATATTTGTTTTCAATAGGAAAATCCTTTCGCACACAGCAGGATAGGGAACTTATTAATTTTGATGAGAATTTTACTAAAATTTTTGTTGAGTTTGAAGATTCTGTACGCTCAAATGAGATTGAAATTCTGCTTCGTCGCGACAGAAAAAAACAAATAAAAATAAACGATATACCGATATCTAAAATGGGTGATTTGATCGGCAAATTTAAAGTTATACTATTTTCTCCTGATGAGCTTAATTTAACTAAAGGTTCGCCTAATGCAAGAAGACGCTTTATAGATATTGCTTTGTGCCAGACAAGACCTAAGTATTATCACATTTTAAAACGCTACAATAAAGTTTTGGAGCAAAGAAATAATCTTATAAAAAAACTTAGATCAAACCCCAAAAGCGACGCAAGAAAGACACTATTTGTCTGGAATGAAAAGCTTGTTGAATACGGTATGGAGATAGTAAAATACAGAAAAAACTTTATAGAAAATCTTTATGAGTATTCAAAAAGAATACATTTTGAGATATCAGGAGAAGATTTTAAAATAAAATATAAGTCAGCTTTTGATACAAAAGACGAATTTAAGGAAAAACTTGATGCGTCATTTGAAAAAGAAATAGAACAGGGTTTTACTTTATATGGACCTCACAGAGATGATTTAGATATTTTTACAGATGGAAAAGACATAAAAATTTATGGCTCGCAAGGTCAGCACAGGAGTGCAGTACTTTCATTAAAGCTTGCACAGGCTGATATGATATATGACGAAACAGCAGAGTATCCGATATTGCTTTTGGATGATATTATGTCTGAACTTGATTCGGTAAGACGCTCGTATTTACTTGAAAAAATTAAGAATAAGCAGGTAATAATCACCTGCACAGATGCTGACGAAATTGGAATAAAAGGTGATGCTAATTTCATTCACATCAAAGAAGGTAAAGTTGTTTAAGGAGAAGATAATATGTATGTTCATTTAGGCGGAGATACTGTTGTGCTTCAAAAAGACATAATTGCGATTTTTGATTTAGAGATTACAAGCATCTCTAAAATAACCCGTGATTTTTTGCATGTAGCAGAAGAGGAGGGCTTCGTTGTCAATGTTTCGGAGGATTTGCCGAAATCCTATGTTTTGACCGAAAAAGACAACGAAAGCAAGGTTTATATTTCTCCTATATCTGCTGCAACGCTTCTAAAGCGAGCAAATAGTATCTTAGATGAAATTTAAATATATTTTTTCATTCTTTCTAGGGCATTTTTTTCAAGTCGTGAAACTTGGGCTTGGGAAATGCCTATTTCTTCGGCAACTTCCATTTGAGTTCTTCCGGAGAAAAATCTCAAATTTATAATCAATTTTTCTCTGTCGGTAAGGCGTGTCATAGCTTCTTTTAATGCTATTTCTTCTAACCAGGATTCATCAGTATTTTTACTGTCTTTTACCTGATCCATAATAAAGAGTGTATCTGTTCCGTCGTTATATGCAGGTTCAAACAGAGATACCGGGTCTTGAATTGCTTCTAAAGAAAATACGATATCTTCTTTTGGAATTTGTAAGATTTGTGCTAATTCTTCGATAGTAGGTTCTTTAGAATGAAGATTTATATAGTCTTCTTTTGCCCGCAGTGTTTTATATGCAATATCTCTTAAAGAACGGCTGACTCTTATTGGTGTATTATCTCTTAGATATCTCCTCAGTTCACCTATTATCATTGGAACAGCATAAGTGGAAAATTTTACCTGATGTTTTAAATCGAAGTTATCAACCGCTTTAATTAAACCTATACAGCCTATTTGGAATAAATCATCTGCATTTTCATCTCTGTGCGTAAAGCGTTGAATAACACTTAAAACAAGTCGTAGATTTCCGCCTATAAATTTTTTTCTGGCAGTTTCATCTCCTTCTTTAATTTTTAGCATAAGCTCTGTTTTTTCTTTTTCGCTTAATACGGGAAGTTCAGATGTATTTACACCGCAAATTTCTACTTTGTTTATCATTTTTTAATTCCTGCCTTTTATATTTATAAAATAATTATTGCCTTAATTGATTTTGTGTATACAAAAAGGATAAATATTTCTAAGATGTTAACATTTTAAAAAAGCACTTTATAAACGAATAAAAATGTGATAAAATAAGCTCGAAATCATATAAAGCGAGATGATAATTATGATGTGTATCAGATGTAAAAAGAGCCCCGCTGTTCTTTTTGTAAACAAAACAGATACAGCGACAAACAAGCAAACTACAGAGGGTTATTGCCTAAAGTGCGCAAAAGAGTTGAATTTAGGTCCTGTTGATGACATATTGAATAAAATGGGAATAACTCCAGAGCAACTTGATGAAATAAATAACGGAATGACCGAATTTGTAAATTCTTTAGGCGAATATGATCCGGATTCTGATGAAGAATTTGATGCTGATAATATGCCTTTGGCCATGATGAATGGTTTTGGTAATTTATTTGGTGGAAATAAAGAATTTGAAAATGGCGGTGGTGTTAAGACTGCTAAACGCCAGAAAAAAGCTGAAAAAAGAATTTTGGATAGTTTCGGTACAAATCTTACTAAAAAGGCAAACGACAAGCTTATAGACAGAATTGTAGGCAGGGACAAAGAAATCAGCCGCGTTATTCAGATTTTAAACAGACGATCAAAGAACAATCCTGTTCTTTTGGGAGAACCCGGTGTAGGTAAAACTGCAATCGCAGAAGGATTAGCAGTCAGAATTGCGGAAAAACGCGTTCCTGCGAAGCTTTTTGACAAAGAGGTTTATCTTTTGGACTTTACTGCAATTGTTGCGGGAACACAATTTAGAGGACAGTTTGAGGCACGCCTTAAAAAGATTTTAGAAGAGGCTAAAAAGCTTGGAAATATAATTTTGGTAATTGACGAGATCCATAATATTGTGGGAGCGGGTGATGCTGAAGGTGCAATGAGTGCAGCAAATATTTTAAAGCCTGCACTAGCAAGAGGGGACATTCAGGTTTTAGGTGCCACAACACTTGATGAATATAGAAAGCATATTGAAAAGGATTCGGCATTAGAGAGAAGATTTCAGTCTGTTATCGAAGATGGACCAACAGTGGAGGACACTGTTCAGATCTTAAAGGGAATAAAAGAC
>JAZSQN010000103.1:0-4004 GCA_045537995.1 Congzhengia sp.
TACCATGAGATCTTGTTCTCCTTTCTCTGATTTTCAGGGAGGTAATTGGTTTTGTGGTGAAACTATTATACCATAAGGAGTTCAAGGTCTCAATTTTCATTTAACTTAACAAAACGAAAATATAGTATAGGAGGAAAAGGAATGAAAAAATTATTATCACTATTATGTGCAGTTACACTTATTGTAACATGCATGGCATCACTTGCTGTTTCGGCAGAAGTTAGCTATCCGGTAGAAGCATCGCTTATAAACGCAGAACTCCAGCCGGTAGCAGCTGACAAGGCTGTATGGGGAGGATACGAGCATTCAAAACTTTCGGTTCCCGAAGGTTGGGGATGGCGTATTTCTGAAAATATAAACTCTGCAGCAGATGATACAAATCGCAGAGTTTTGGTTGACAGAGTAGTTGGTCAGCAGCCACAAAACGAAAAAACTTTGATTCTGTACAGCTCGGATGTTTACTTTACAACAATATTTGATGTTGAACCGGGTTTTACATATAGTATTGATGTAGATGCAATTCTTCCTGTAGGTGCAAAATATGTTGTAGGTGCAAAGTACTGGTTACTTCATAAAAACCTTGACGGCACCTATAGTGACATAAACGACTTTTTAACACAGTGGGAGTATGAAAATACAAATCTTGCCAACGCTACAGGCGAAGTAGTTATGAATGGTAGCCAAATCAATACTGAAACGGCAACACACCCATGGGCAGGTGATACAAGTATGTACTGCACACCGTTATCTTTGGAAGTAAGTGTTACAGATTTAAGTGTTGACGCAATTATGGTAGGTCTTGGCGGTAATACTGGTATGACCACAAATAGCGGTTTCGGTGTGTACAGAAAAGTAACGCTTGATAAAGGTGAAGCTGTTGAAATTGTTGAAAATAACGGTAAAGAAGAAACAGTAGTATATTATAATCAGGAAACATTTACAGCTGACGGGTTTGAAACCAAAACAGTTGCATGGACAGATATGGACGGTGTATCATATGACCACCCTGTTGATGTTCCAACAGGATTTACAACATATGTTACAGCAGACGAAAACTATAACTATGAACAGGCCTCCGAAATAACAGACGCTACAAAAAGAGCAAGCGTGGTTACTTTGGATGACGGCAAAACATATCTTGCAATGGCAGGCTCTGACCTTGCTATAACAAAGATGGTAGATATTGAACCTGGGTATAGCTACAAGCTCTGGACAAATATGTACGCTTTGTATGGTGCATCAAGAAGTGCACTTTCTTACCAGTTCTACCACAAGGACGAAGATGGTAACTATACACCTATAAACGAATATCTTGAAGAAAACGGATTCGCTCCCATTGAAGACAAGGTTACAGAAATCTTCAACTCAACTTATGCTGACACCACAGAATGGAACGGAAGCACAACAGCGAAGAAGGGGACAATTACTTTAAATTTTGCGGTTAAGAGCAACAAAATAAATGCAGTAAAAGTTTTCCTTGGCGGTTATGGCGGAAACTCTACAAACCAGAACTTCAGAGTATACCATGACGGATTTGTACTTGATCAGGGCGAAACAGAAAAAATTGTTCCCGATAAAGTAATTTATTACGAAGAAGAATTTTCGAAAGAATATACAGAAGAAGAATTTGTATACGAATTTGAAGAAGTGGAATATACAAATACTGTACAGATTCCAAATGGTTGGGGATATACAACAGAAGGTGACTCCCCATACCTTGCATCAGCAAGTAAAACATTTATTTCGTACAACACAAAGCCTTACGAAAATGGCTATAATGTATTTGGTTCGTGGGTAGGACTTTCGAAGGTTTTGGAAGTTGAACCGGGTTACACATATACAGTTACGACAACAGCTGCTACAGCAGGCAAAGTAAAGGTAAACAGAGTAAATACAGAAGTTATTTTAGGGCACGTTGACGAAGATGGCACATTTACCGAAATTAACGAATACCTTGAAAAAGGCAAATACGAAAACTATCCTTTGGAAGGTGCAAGTGCACTCTGTCAGCTTTACTCAGATGATATGGCAGGCGAAGCAATTGATGATGTGTATTACGATGCATCGCACTCTGTAACAGTTAGTATTACAGACGAAAATATAAATGCAATAAAAATAAATCTTGGTAACAGAAACGGACAGGGTCCCAATAACTATGGTATATATAAAGGAATAACAGTTACAAAGGATGAAGCAGTAAGTGTAATTCCCAATAACCCCTGTTATTACAGAGAAGTGTTCACAGACGAATATACAGAAGAAACTATTGTAACAGAATACAACGGTACAGAATACGAAAACACTCTTCATCTCCCCGTGGGTTGGGGCTGGACAATGGAAGATGCACAGTATCCCGAACAAATGATGCAGCAGAAAAAATTTATATCCTATGATGATATGACATATAATCCGCAAATTGCATATTCAATATACGGTTCGTGGGTAGGTCTTACCAAAATGATAGATATAGAGCCAGGTTATGAATATACAGTAAAAACAAGCGGTGCCACATACAGAAGTGCAAACCAGAACCGTTTGAACACAAGAATCAAATTATATCATAAAAACGCTGACGGAACATACACAGAAATAAACGAGTATCTTGCAGAAAACGGATTCCAGAATTCTGCTATAGAATCCACAGCAATAACACAGATTTATAATGAATCGCAGACAGGTGCAGGATTTAATACATATTTCTATGATGCAACACATTCGGTATCAATTAAGGTAACGGATGCATCTGTAGATGCTATAAAGATTATTCTTGGCGGTGAATGCGGACAGGGCTATAATAACTATGGTATATATAAAGGAATAGCTGTTATACAGGGTGAAAAGGTTGATTTAATTGCTAATAACCAGCCGCCATACTTAACACTCGAAACAGTAGAGGATGAAAAAATAGTAAGATATACACCCAAAGCAGGAAGCACAAATGTTCCCACAATAGTTATTGCGGCTTATGAGGTAGCTGAAGACGGAACATTAACTCTTGCAAAAACAAGCATTGTAAAGAACGAAAAAACGGAAGACGGATACTTTGAAGCTCCCTATGATTTAGATTTATCGGGACTTACAGGCACAGTAAAAGTGAAAGCCTTTGCCTGGGACTTTACAAAAGCATTACCTTTAACAAAGGTACTTACAATTCAGTAAATGAATTTCAAATAAAAAGGGTAGTATATAGCTGCTTGCATTACGCAAGCGGCTTTTTATATACAACAAACTATTATGGAACGGCTATAAATTGAATTGCCTTTTAATGCCCAAAGTGCAATTCATAAGCCAACGGCTCAATTCATGAAATTTATAATTTCAATTCATGCCTAAGGCAATTCATATCGTACCTTGTAGGGATCGCTCCATGTGCCGTTCCGCAAACCCTGAACGAAAACATATAAAAAATTGTAGGGAATGGTTTCCACACCCTCACAAAACCCGGATGAGGTGTAATAAAAACACCTTTGCAAATCCGCCCAAACTATACCACAAAACCACTACACAAAAAAGTTATATAAAAAACAGGCGCTAAAAAAGCGCGGCCTTCGGCTCGAGGGAAGACTATAAAATAGGCTTGCCCGAGTTAGTGAGGAAGACTTTTTATAAAAAGGCTTGCCGAACGGGAAGAAGGTATCCATAGCGCGCCTGCGCCTGCGGGGGGTGCGGGGTGTCGGCGACACACCCCGCGAATAAATAAAACACCTTGTAGGGAACGGCCTGCGTGCCGTTCCTTTTTTATGCGTACCCCAAAATTGTAGGGTGCAGCGTTTACGATGCACCGCATAAACGTAAAGTCACCGCACAAACCCGAATGGGTTGTAAATTGTAGGGGAGGGCTTCCACACCCTGCCTAAAAGCCTTCCCCTCAAAGCGGAAGGAGGGTTTTGCCTTGCAAAACACGGATGAGGTGTAATAAAAACCGCCACCCAAAACCCATAAAAAAGCCTCCCCTGTGCAAGGGGAGGTGAGTTTGCCTTACAGGCAAACCCGGAGGGGTTGTC
>JAZSQN010000179.1:0-3893 GCA_045537995.1 Congzhengia sp.
AGTTCATGTAAATCATCTTCAAAACTGTTGCTACCTTCTAGTCTGTCAGCAAACTGATATAGGGTTTTTGTAATAATTGTGTTTAAAATTATATTTGTATTAGAAATAGAGTCATTTGAGCCAAGCATACGGAATTCGAACTTATTTCCTGTAAAAGCAAACGGAGATGTTCTGTTTCTGTCGGTTGTATCCTTAGAAATTTTAGGAAGAACAGAAACTCCTACATTAAATTCTTCCTTGCCTTTGTGTATGTAGCTCTCATCATCATTTACGATAGCATTTAATACTGCTTCTAAATCCTCTCCTAAAAACATAGATACAATTGCAGGAGGTGCTTCTGCTGCACCAAGTCTGTGGTCATTGCCTGCAGTAGCAACACAAATTCGTAGTAATTCCTGATACTCATCAACTGCCTTGATTACTGCTGTTAAGAATGTCAAGAATTGTGCATTATCCTTTGGAGATGAACCGGGATCAAATAAATTTTTCCCTTTATCAGTTGTAATGGACCAGTTGTTGTGCTTACCGCTACCGTTTACGCCTGCAAATGGTTTTTCATGAAGCAAGCATTCGAGGTTGTGTTTATGAGCAACTTTCTGCATAACCTCCATTGTTAACTGGTTATGATCCGCTGCAATATTTGTAGTTTCATAAATAGGTGCAAGTTCATGCTGTGCAGGAGCACCTTCGTTATGTTCGGTTTTGGCAGTGACACCAAGTTTCCAAAGTTCTTCGTCCAAATCCTTCATAAAAGCGCTTACTCTCGGCTTTAAACTTCCAAAATAATGGTCATCCATTTCCTGACCCTTAGGGGGCTTAGCGCCAATTAAAGTCCTGCCTGTAAATATCAAATCTTTTCTTGCCTCAAACATATCCCGTTCAACAAGAAAATATTCCTGTTCTGCACCAACTGTAGAGGTAGCGCTCTTAACATCTTTACCAAAGAGTTTTAAAACTCTCAACACCTGAACATTCAATGCTTCCATAGAGCGCAAAAGAGGGGTTTTTTTATCAAGAGCCTCGCCGCCATATGAGTAAAAGGCTGTGGGAATACAAAGTACACCCTCCTTAATAAATGCATAAGATGTGGGGTCCCACGCTGTATAACCTCTTGCCTCAAATGTTGCACGAAGTCCGCCTGAGGGAAAAGATGAGGCGTCGGGTTCTCCCTGAACAAGTTCTTTTCCTGAAAATTCTAAAATAATACTGCCGTCTGAGACAGGCGAGATAAAACTGTCATGCTTTTCGGCGGTAATTCCTGTTAATGGCTGGAACCAATGGGTATAGTGAGTCGCACCTAATTCCACTGCCCAGTCTTTCATGGCAGAGGCGACTATATCTGCGATATTTTTATCAATAGGTTTCCCTACTGAAATTGTCTTTTTAAGTGCCTTATAGGTTTCTTTCGGAAGTCTTTCACGCATTACATGATCGTTAAAAACCAAAGAACCGAAAATTTCCTGAATTGCCGCCATATTGATTCCTCCTCTTGTTATGAGAAAAGGTCATATTTTCTCAAAATATCTCAAATTTTATACTAATAATTGTATATTTAAAAGGATTATTTGTCAATAAGTTTTTAACTTTTGAAATTAAATTGTAAGAAAACTTGAAATATGTCGTCTATTCTGGTATAATACATTGTAATTGTATTTATTTTATGAGGATATGCACATGCCTAAATTTTTTGTAAGAAAAGAAAATATAAAGGGTGATTTAATAGAAATCACAGGCGGAGACGCAACTCATATTTTGAGAGTTTTAAGACATGATGTAGGTGATGTTTTACTGCTTTGTGATGGGTACGGCACTGATTTTAAGGCTGAAATTCTGTCATATGATAAAGATTTCATTTCTCTTAAAATCAAGGAGACTTTTTCATGCGTTTCAGAGCCCAAAATTTCGGTAACACTCTTTCAGGGTATTCCCAAACAAGCCAAAATGGACTACATAATAGAAAAGTGCACCGAGCTCGGAATATCAAGAATTGTCCCTGTATCTTTCAAGCGTTCGGTAGTAAAGATTGAAGATAAAAAATCCGAGCAGAAAAAACTTGAGCGATGGAGAAAAATTGCCTCAGAATCTGTAAAGCAATGCACGCGCGGAAAAATCCCCGAGATTACTGATGTGATGAGTATAAAAGAGGCGGTTTCTTTTTCAAAGCAGCTTGACTTAACGCTCGCTGCTTACGAATGCGAAAATGAAGTAAGTATGAAGTCTGCTCTATCCAAAGCAAAACCTCAGTCTATAGGTATATTTATAGGTCCTGAGGGAGGTATGGACGACAGCGAGATTTTAATTTTCAAAGAGGCAGGTATTCAAACGGTCACATTAGGCAAAAGAATTTTGCGGACTGAAACTGCAGGCCATACCGTACTTACATCAATTATGTATGAGTACAATGAATTTGAATAATAAGAAAGAGGTTGTTTTATGGAAAAGAAATTTATTACAAAAGAAGAAAAAGAAAGAATATCAAATCGTTTGGTTTTAAACTTCGGCATACTCTTAGCAGGTGCATTAGCAATGCTTTATGTTTACAACTTCGTTGCCGCAGGTTATACTTCCGCTGTTGAAAATGTGTTGTTTGTTCTTGCCATTATTTTTGCGATTGCTGCAATTTCAACATTTATTCTGGGAAAGAAGAAAGTTTCTTCATTAAAAAAATACGCACCCATTTGTCTTGGTATATTTATAGCATGCGGTATTGTTGCTTCTACAAAATTTATTAATGCGTTTCCTGTTAAAACATCAATATTATTGGTTTTTATACTTATAGCAGTCTACTTTGCTGTTCTTGCAATCTATACAGCAATTTACCTAAAGACCCACCCTGTGCTTGTGGAGAAGAAAAAAATACAGCATAAAAAGAAAAGAAAATAGTAAAAAGGCTTGGGATAAAATCCCAAGCCTTTATTTTTTTACATAAATGTACAAAGTAGAATCGGCAAAAAGACTGCGGGCAAATAATTCATAACCTTAAGCTTTGTAATACCGAGCATATTAAGCCCTAAAGCAATAATTAAAATGGAGCCTGTACATGTCATTTCAGCAATAACAACTTCGCTTAAAAAAGGTGCTGCAATCTGTGCGGCTACTGTAATGATTCCTTGATATAAAAACACAAAGGCTGCAGAAAATATAACGCCTATACCCATTGAAGCGCTGAAAATTATTGCACTTATAAAATCTAAGAGAGACTTTGAAAAAAGTATTTCATGATTTTGATTTATGCCGCTTTCAAGCGAACCCACGATGGCCATTGCACCTACGCAAAACAGAAGGCTCGCCGTTACAAATCCTTTTGCAATTGTACTTTCTTCAGTTTTATTTTTGGAGATTTTATCCTCCAATTTTTTTCCCAAAGAATTTATCCTGTCATCAAGCTTTAGGATTTCACCTAAAAGAGCACCGAGTGCAAGTGATATTATAGTTACTAATGTTTTTTCACCTGATAAGCATCCGTCAATTCCTATATAAATTACGCAAAGCGCAACTGCTTTCATTATGGAATCAGAAAATCTATGCGGTATTCCTTTTTTTAAAATCAAACCTATTAAACTTCCTGCTATAACTGTCAAAGTGTTTACTAATGTCCCTGTCACAAAATCACCTCGCGTAATATTTTCACACATTTTTTTCTTTTTGTCAAGAATGTAAACAGAGTGAAAATTGTGCAAAACTTGACAATATTGGTTTAAAATGGTATAATTCCACATAAGTCAGCTGAATTTCGATTCAAAAAAACTATGAGGAGAAAAGTTTTAGTATGAAAAAAATAATAAGCATGGTGATTTGTTTGCTTATGATGTTTGGGTGCATAAACATTTCTGCTGAAAAAACGATATCGGTGGAGGTTGACGCAAGCATTGTAGAATTTGACACATCACCAA
>JAZSQN010000002.1:0-4654 GCA_045537995.1 Congzhengia sp.
GTTTGATTTATAAATCAAGCTTGTGATAAGCGCATTTATACACACACTCTTACCTGAACCGGTAGAACCTGCTATTAATACATGAGGCATACGCGCAATATCAAAGACAATATTTTTGCCTGAAATGTCTTTGCCCATAGCAAAAGAAAGGTTTGATTTTGCGTCTTTAAATTCTTTTGAACCTATAACCTCTTTGATATTTACGATATTAACCTGCTGATTAGGAATTTCAATACCGATTGCTTCTTTTCCCGGAACAGGTTCAATTCTTACACTTGGAACTGCAAGACGAAGAGCTAAATCATCGATAAGTCCTGAAATTTTACTTACCTTAACACCCTCGCCAAGCATTATTTCATATCTTGTTACTGTGGGTCCCTTACTGCACCCCATTGGTTTTGCGTCTATATTAAAGCTTTTTAATATAGCGATAAGCTTTTGAGCAGTTTCGCGAAGTTCAAATCTTAAATCCTCTGCATTATCCGAATTTTTAGGATCGTTTAAAAGAGATATGGACGGGAAAGTATAGGGAATACGCTCAAAGGCACTTTCTAATTCTTCTGATACATCTTCCATACCTGTTACTTTTTCAGGGGCATCAACATATTTAGGAGAAGCATAATCCTCATATTCATTTTCTTCAGCTTTTCCTGTGATTGCCTCGTATGAGCTTTTAACTGTTGGGCCTTTGGGTTCGTCAAGATCCGCCAAAGGAATAGCATTATCTATCATTTCATCTATACCCGAAAGAACATCTTCTTCCCAGGGTAAATCCGATAAATCTTCTGTTTTAGCATTCTTTGATCTTTTTGATGCTTTTTTTCCGATTCCTAAGTCGTCATCAGAAAAGTTTGCAAATTCAACATTGCCGTTATCATTAACTGAAAGTTGTCTGGGTTTTTCTTTTCTTTTGTCTTTAGGCGGGATTTTAAATCTTTTGCCCGTAGCCTTCATATATAATTTGATTATAGCTCGCAAAAGCATTTTAACAGGAGACCAATCAAACACAATCATAGTGATAATTATAATTGCTGTTAAGACTACAATAAATGTTGCTGCCTGACCGATGAGAGCTCTTAATACATCACATATGAAGCCACCGAAAACACCGCCGCCTGTGCTGTTTGCGCCGTCAGTAAAATATCTTGCAATGTTTGAAAAGGAAATTGGATTTTCCCTTGAAACAAACAGAATGTGCGTAAATATTGAAAGAATAGCAAGACCTATAGCTATATAGGTATACTTATGTTTATATAAATTGTAGTTTTTTGATGATTTATGTATGCCGTTCACGATTAAAAGAATAGGCAAAAGGTATATGGTCCAACCGAAGAGACCTAATGAAAAATCGCGTATTACCGAACCAAAAAAACCATCGGGGAAGTAATAAAATACAGCTAAAAGCAGACCTCCTACTAATGTAAAAAGGGATGTAAAACCTTCGTTCAATGTAAAAAAGTTCGTACTTTTTGAGCTTTTAGTTGTTTTAATTTCTTTATTAGAAACAGATTTTTTAAGTGCTTTTCTTCTTTTTCTTTCGGCCATAAAAAATCAAACTCTCCTTAAATTATAATATTAACTTATATAATATCATATTTTTACGAAAAATGCCATAGTTTTTATGAAAAAACGCAAAAAAAGAAACCTCTTGAGAGGTTTCTTAAATTTCAATTATTCTAAAATATAAACTTTGCAGTTTCTTCTGCCGAAATTATAGCATTGCTCCAATGTGGTGTAGCATAAATCTACACGGTTACCCTTAATTGCACCGCCTGTATCGCCTGCAACTGCAAAACCGTAAATCCAAGACTCGCCGCCATCGGCAGATTCAACATATATTTTTGAATTTAGGGGAATAAGGCTTGGATCTACTGCGACAACACCGTAAACCGGAGCTCTTCCGGTAGCGGTTTGACCTGCCCATTGACCGTTGGAGGCGCTAGATCCCTCATAAGCTGTAGCCTTACAATTGATAACCTTTTTAAATGTAAATGTACCGTAAGGTGTTACTGCAGTGTTTCCGTAAATCACAGTTTTTGAATTACTTTGCGGGATGTTTGGAAGAGCGGAGTAAGGAATTCCGTCTGCAGTTTGTCCTTTAATAACTGCCATTGATTCAGGAGTTACGAGCTTTGTGCCAACCTCTATAACTTCATCAACAGGTTCTTTAACGGTTTCACCTATTAAAATAGCAGTTACACCTGAGTATTCTTTAATTATTTTTTTGTATATTCTTGTAGCAGAGCCGTTTACACCGGCAGTTACTACATTTTCGTATCCCATATACTCATTAGGATTTTCAACGATTTTAGTTTCGTAAGGGATATCTTCTACAACTTCGGAAAGTTCGATATAGACACGCTTTACACTTACAGTCATTCCATCTTTTGTAGCTGTGTTTACATCGGGAATAACCTCGTCATATTTTCCTACCAAAAAACCGTCAGCTAAAAGTGCTTCGCCTACGGTGTTTTCGTTTGTGTAGAATTCAAATACACGACCGGAAGTTTCTAGATAAATGAGCTTTGAGCGATTTAAATAAATAACATCGCCATCGTTTATAGAAGAGTTAATATCTTTAGAAACGATATCATTTTCACCGAGAGTAATTCCGGCAAGAGCAATGGCTTCGCCAACTGTATCCTCGTTGGTTACTACTTCGTAATGTCGTTCAGCATCAATTATACTTACCATTTTAAAATCGGGTTTTGCTTCGTTATTTGTAAAACCATAGAACAACATTGAAGCTATGAAGACAGCAACCAGAGAAATAAGTCTTAGTGAAAGGCTGTTTGAAATAAAGCCTTTAGCCAAGCTCTTAAGTCTTGTTTTACTACTCATTAATTACCTCCAAAAAACATATAAAATGTTACAAAATTATTAAATATTATCTGAAGCATTGCCTATTATAGAACATTTTTGTTTGAATGTCAAATAATTATACCCAACTAAGCAAGAAACATTAAAAAAATTTTTGCTAAAATTTGGAAATTAATCTCCAAAAGTGCGTGGTTAAGCAAAAAATGAGCAAAATGGAAATTTTTAGAAATTTATACAACTTTTTTGTTTTTGGCTTTAAAAATTTACAAATTATGTAAACAAATAACAAAAAATGGAATATAAAAACATATAAAAAGGCTTAAATACGCACTTTTTTTAAAAGAATCAGTTCTAATTTTATTAAATGCATAATAAAGATAATTGTAAAAAGGGGTGTGCAATTTGTGGACAAAGCTAGAGAAGAAATAATTTCAAAATTACCTGCTGAGATTGGTGAGTGTTTAAGAAAATATTCGTGGGAAAATTTACAGGAAATAAGATTTCGCGCAGGACGCCCCGCAATGTTATATTACGGAGATAAAACTTTGATTTTAAAAAAGGAAAACTTTGGAATAAAGGATATAGAGAAGTTGCTTGGTAATTTTTGCAGAAATTCTCTTTATGCTTACTGTGATGATATAAAGCAAGGATTTATTACTATACCGGGCGGGCACAGAATTGGTATAAGCGGACGAGCAGTATACGCAAACGGAAATCTTTTAAATATAACATCATACTCCGGTGTTAACATAAGAATTGCAAGGGAGTATAAAAACAGTGCAGACGCTTGTATTAAATACATAGAAGAAAGAAAAAGGATTTTTAATACAATTATTATTTCACCTCCCGGTGGAGGAAAAACAACACTTTTACGGGATATAGCGAGAAGATTGGGAGAAAACCATAAAGTTACGATTGTAGATGAGCGTTCGGAAATCGCAGCACAGGACATGGGAGTACCGCAATTTGATGTAGGGTTACAAACAGATGTTTTAGATGGTTTTACAAAAACTGAAGGAATACTACACGCACTCCGTTCTTTGTCGCCTGATGTAATAATAACAGATGAGATAGGAACAAAAGACGATATACTTGCTATAGAAAGTATATTAAAAGGGGGATGCAAGATTGTGACTAGCATACACGGTTATAATTTGGATGAAATAAAGCAAAAAAAAGGAGAACTTATTTCGCTTTTTGATATAGCAATAATTTTGGAGAAGCGTGAGGTGAAGGAATGTTTAAAAATATAGGAATTATTATGATAATTGTTGCAGGTTTTAGTTATACATTTTCAAGAGTTCAGCTGTTGACAAGAAAATATGAGAATTTGAAGGAAATAAAAAAGGCAATTACATATTTAAAACAAGAGTTGTCTTTTTCGGTTTCTGAAATATCATTTCTTTCAAAATGCATGGCTGAAAACACAAAAGGAGAAATTTCTCATATTTTAGGTGATGTACATACTTTTTTATCAGAGGACAAAACGCTTGATTTTAAAGATGCGTGGTACAAATCAAAGGGAGATAAATCTCTTTTCACATTTGAAGCGGAAAAAATAGTAGATTCTCTTTTTAAGGATTTAGGAAAGAGGACATTAGATATAGAACTCGAAAATATAACAAAAGCAGAAAAGCGACTTGAAATATTAGAGAGTGAAGAAAAGGAAAAATATAAAAAGGACAAAAAGCTTATATATACATTAGGTGTTACTGCTTGCGCGGTGATGCTCATAGTGGCTATTTAAGGAGGAAAATCCAATGGGTATAGACCTTATATTTAAAATTGCGGCAATAGGAATACTGATTAGTGTTTTGAATCAGGTGCTAATACG
>JAZSQN010000025.1:0-2066 GCA_045537995.1 Congzhengia sp.
AGTCTTTTAAAAAATTTGTCATTATCCTGAGACAAGCATTCTTCAATATAATAAGAATCTAATATTCCATCAATGTTAATATTTTTTAATTTGTTTTCAATTTTTTGAACCACTTTAGGGTTTGCCACATCACTTAAATAACACAACGCAATTCTTGTTTTTGTTCGTTTTCCAACCGACAACCTTTTAACCGCCAAAGTCGGGGTTTTTAGCCTTCTTCTTACCATACTTAAATTAACTTCCAGATCTTCAATAAAACCTTCTCGGGGCCCCCTTACAACACTAGAAGTTGGTGGTTCTGCAATTGCTCTTTTAATAAATCCAGCAACATTTACAGAAATAAGTTCCTCCTTTTCCCCAACCTTTATCACAACGCCACCATTAAATATATTTTCCTGTATTTCATTTACCACAAGCTCTACCTTATATCCCAGAATTCGAGCCTTTACAGTAGCTCCATTATCAGTTTCTTCTGTAACATAGTCTTTTAAGCTTGAAAAATCTATTATCTTACCGCTTACATACTGAATTTTAATGTTTTCCAGTGCAAAAACTACATTTGCATTTATAAAACTATTCATAATTACAGCTCCCAAAAAATATTATATTAAAGAAAAAGGCATAACTATAAAGCTATGCCTTTTTTAGAATTTCTAATTACATTTCTTTAATTTTTGCCTGAGCAGCAGCTAAGCGCGCAATCGGCACACGGAATGGTGAGCATGATACATAATCAAGACCAATTTTGTGACAGAACTCAACGGATACAGGGTCACCGCCGTGTTCACCGCAGATACCGCAATGAATTTCGGGACGAACCTTTTTACCAAGAGTTACAGCCATTTCCATAAGCTTACCTACACCTGTCTGGTCAAGCTTTGCAAACGGATCGTTTTCAAAGATTTTTGCATCGTAGTAAGCATCAAGGAATTTACCTGCATCATCACGAGAGAAACCGTATGTCATCTGTGTAAGGTCGTTTGTACCAAAGCAGAAGAATTCAGCTTCTTTAGCAATGTCGTCTGCTGTAAGAGCAGCTCTTGGGATTTCTATCATTGTACCTACTTCATATTCAAGAGCAACACCTGCTGCAGCGATTTCAGCATCACATGTAGCAACTACAACGTCTTTAACATATTTAAGCTCTTTGATATCTCCGATAAGAGGAATCATGATTTCAGGTTTGATGTTCCAGTCTGCGTGAGCTTTTTTAACATTGATAGCTGCACGGATAACTGCTTTTGTCTGCATCTTTGCAATTTCAGGATATGTTACTGCAAGACGGCATCCACGATGACCCATCATTGGGTTGAATTCATGGAGTGAAGAAATAATAGCTTTGATATCTTCTACAGATTTACCCTGAGCTTTTGCAAGCGCTGCAATGTCAGCTTCTTCTGTAGGAACGAATTCGTGAAGCGGAGGATCAAGGAATCTGATTGTAACAGGATGTCCTTCTAAAGCTTCGTAGAGAGCTTCAAAATCGCCCTGCTGATAAGGAAGAATTTTTTCGAGAGCTACTTCTCTTTCTTCAACTGTATCGGCACAAATCATTTCTCTGAATGCAGCGATTCTGTCTGCTTCGAAGAACATGTGTTCTGTACGGCAAAGACCGATACCTTCAGCACCGAGTTCGCGAGCTTTTTTAGCATCTGCAGGAGTATCTGCATTTGTACGAACTTTAAGTGTTCTGAATTCGTCAGCCCATTCCATGATGCGGCCGAATTCGCCAGCGATTTCAGCATCTACTGTAGGAATGATACCTTCATAGATAGCACCTGTTGAACCGTCTATAGAAATTTCACTGCCTTCGGTAAATGTTTTACCAGCTAGTGTGAATTTTTTGTTTTCTTCATCCATGTTGATATCACCGCAACCTGATACACAGCATGTTCCCATACCACGAGCAACAACGGCTGCGTGAGATGTCATACCGCCACGAACTGTAAGGATACCCTGAGATGCTTTCATACCTGTGATATCTTCAGGAGATGTTTCAAGACGAACAAGGATAACTTTTTCGCCACGGTTGTTCCAGCTTTCAGCATCTTCTGCTGTGAATACTA
>JAZSQN010000029.1:0-10303 GCA_045537995.1 Congzhengia sp.
TTGCACACAATTGCACATTTTTTTGTGCTACTATAAACACGAACCGGTTCAAAACTCACTCCCGACAGAAAGGTGGAGATTATGCAGACAAAAAAAAGAACAAAAGAAAAAAAGCTTTCTGACTGCATGCAGGATATTCTAAATCTTAAGGCAAAGGGTGAAGAACTAGAATTTCTAGAAAGTCTTGGAATTAAAAAAAGAGATTCTTACAACAAAATGGTGATTGCTATGAGAATATTTGAAAAAGCGGCAAAAGGCGATATACAGGCGATTAAAGAATTGCGTTCGATTGTTTCAGATACTGAAAAAACAGATATAGGGCGTCTTGCTGAAATTATAGAGGCGGTGTCAAATGTCTCATAATGTAATAACATTTTCACCAAAGCAGGAGCAGGTAATTTCTCTTTTAAAGCACAAAAAATTAAAAAGAATTAATTTACTTGAGGGTTCAGTGCGTTCCGGTAAAACATGGATAAGTCTGGTGCTCTGGGCTATGTGGGTAGCAACTCAGCCTAAGGATGCTAACTTTTTAATGGCTGCAAAGACATTAACAGCCTTAGAGCGAAACAACCTTAATTTACTCGTGTCTTTAGTGGGTAACGACAATTTCAAGTTTTCTGTTCAATCAAAAAAGGCAGAACTCTTTGGAAGATGTGTATATTTAGAGGGAGCAAGCGACATAAGAGCTGAAAATAAAATAAGAGGATTAACGCTAAAGGGTGCATACCTTGATGAGTTGACGCTTGTCGATGAAGATTTTTTTGTAATGCTTCTTTCAAGGTTATCAGAACCAGATGCGAAGCTTTTTGCCACCACAAACCCCGATTCGCCGAATCACTGGCTTATGACCAACTACATACAAAGGGCAGAAGCAGGAGAACTGGATTTTTTGAGAATTAAATTTTTAATTGACGATAATCCTTACCTTTCAAAAGAGTACATTAAAGCACTTAAAAGTGAATATACAGGTGTTTTCTATGAAAGATTCATAAACGGCGAATGGCGAGCGGCAGAAGGTGTCATATATCCTGAGTTTGCAAATAATCCCGAAAAGTTTTTAACTGACAAAGAAGAGGAAATAAGCTTTGCTACCATTGGAGTGGATTTCGGCGGAAATAAGTCTGCACACGCTTTTGTATGCTTAGGATTTACCAAAGGGTTTAAAAAGTGCGTCGTATTAGATGAATTCTATTTGAAAGAGCAAATCAGTCCTGAAAGACTTTCACATGAATTTGTTTCCTTTTGTAAACGGCAGAAAGAAAAGTACAGAGTTTATGAAGCCTACTGTGACAGTGCAGAAACAACCCTTATTTGCGGACTGAAAAATGCCGTGTTAAAAGAGCATATATCAATTGATGTTAAAAAAGCACATAAAACAAAAATTCTTGACCGAATACGCTTTTTTAATGCTGTTATTGCATCAGGCAGACTAAGCATTTTAAGGCATTGCAAAAATGTAGTTGATGCTCTTTTACAAGCTGTCTGGGATGATGACAAGCTCTGCGATGTGAGGCTTGATGACGGCAGACGCAATGTGGATTCGCTCGATGCATTAGAGTACGCCGCTGAACCTTATATGAAAGAAATTATAGGCTCATTTTAAGAAAAAAGGAGAAAAACGATGATTAAAAAGGCATTAAAGGATTTAGGTTATGAACCTGTATCAGACGGGTTTGATATGCCTGTAGAATTGTGGAAGTCATGGTACGAGGGAAAGGTAAAGTCGTTCCACGAATATCGGCAGTACAACGGTAAAAGGGTACTTACAAGAACCAGAAAGTCACTTTCGATGGCAAAAAGAGTATGTGAAGACTGGGCAGATTTGATTTTTAACGAAAAGCTTGAAATTGCATTATCTGATAAACGCCTTCAAGAAGTGGTGGACGAAGTTTTTAGAAAAAACAACTTCAGGGTCTGCGCCAACAGGCTTGTAGAACTTGCATTTGCCTTAGGTACAGGTGCTTTTGTAGAGCATAAAACCAAAGACGGTATTTTAATTGACTATGTTAAGGCTGATATGATTTATCCACTCTCTTACGCGAATGGTCAAATCTCAGAATGCGCATTTGCAAGTAGAATGCTGATTTATGGTGAAATGCACACATACTTAAATATCCATATTAAAGAAGATGGAAAATATGTAGTTATAAACAAACTTATTTGTGAGCGCACAAAAAAAGAAGCTCCGCTTCCAAAAGGACTTGCAGAAAGGTTTTACACAAACTCAGATATACCATTATTTCAGATATTAACACCTAATATTGTGAATAACATCTGTCCTGATAGCCCTTTGGGAATTTCAATTTTTGCAAACGCAATTGATATTCTAGAAGGAATAGATTTGGTTTACGATAGTTACCAGAATGAATACCGTTTAGGTAAAAAGAGAATTATTGTACCTCTTACAATGGCTAAAATTGAAATGGAGCAGCAGGGAGATATCCTACCTGTATTTGATGACAATGATACAGAGTTTTACGCTATGTCAACTGCCGACCCAGACAACTTTTCAATCAGCGAAATCAATATGGATATCCGTGCAGATGCACATGAGACGGGATTGCAGAGAAATATTGATTTATTATCAGATTTGTGCGGTTTTGGCTCAGGGAAGTACACATATCAGTCAGGAAGGATCAAAACTGCAACCCAAATAGTTTCAGAACAGTCAGATTTGTTCAGAAATCTTAAAAAACATGAGTTGGTAACAGAAAAAGTTATTAAGGATTTAGTACGAGCCATACTGTATCTTTCAGGAGAAAAAACTGAAACCGAAGTAATAGTAAACTTCGATGATGCAATTATCGAGGATAATGAGAGTGTAGCGGCTCGTGCCCTTTTAGAAGTACAGAATAATATTATTGATGCGGCAGAATATTTGTGCCGCGTTTACAAAATGCCGAGAAACATGGCAGAAGAAAAAATTAAAAGTATGGATTTAAATATTCATACACCTCAAACAGAGGGTTAAATATATTCGGGACACATACCGTTAACAATGTGTAGAAAGGAAATTTTATGAAAAGAGAATTCTTAACAGGCGAGCTGGGCTTGTCTAAAGAGGTTACTGAAAAAATTATGGCACAATACGGCGAATCCGTTAATTCGCTGAAATCAGAAAATGAACGCCTAAGCAGTGAATTTTTAAGCTTATCCAAAAAGTTAGAGAATGCAGATGCGCTCAAACTTAAAGTCGATGAGCTTACAGAATTAAATGAAGGGCTTAAAAGCAGCGTAGGAAAACTCACTTCGGAGTTAAATGAATCAAAATTAGAAAGCGCACTGTCTTCTGCCCTCATTGCTGCAGGCGCCAAAAACTTAAAAGCGGCAGGTGCTCTAATTGACAGAACAAAAATAACTTTAGACGATGAAGGGGAAAGAAGTATTAAAGAACAGATTGAATCAATTAAAAGTGAGTGTAAATATCTGTTTCACGATACAGAGCTTTCCTCAGGAATGCGTCATGCTTCGTCAGGAAATCGTGCAGACGGCTTTACCAGTATGGCAAGAGCCGCCGCAAAACTTAATTAAAAGAAAGAGGTAAAAACATGTCAAACAGTATAACACTTGCAGAAAAATTCTTACCCGTAATTGATGATATTTATAAAAATCAGTCAGTTACACAGATTTTAGACAATGATACACAGGTAAACTTTGTAGGGGCAAATAAGGTTCAGGTATTAAAAACATCAACAACAGGTTTAGGTGATTATTCAAGAACAGACGGATATCCAAAAGGCGATGTAACAGCAACTTGGGAAACAATGACACTCTCAGTTGAAAGAGGTAAAGAATTGTCAATCGACAGAATGGACAATGAAGAAACCTTAGGTATGGCATTTGGCGCCGTAACAGGAAGCTTTATGCGTGAATGGGTAGTACCCGAAATTGATGTATACAGATTTTCAAAGTACGCAAGCACAGATGGTATTACAAAAACATCAGGCACACTTACAGCTGACAATATTTTGGCGGCTATTGATGAAGCGAAAAAGCAGATGGATGCAGATGAAATCCCTGAAGAAGGCAGAATTTTATTTGTAAATTCAGACCTTCAGCTATTATTAAATCAGTCCGTGTCTCGCTCGTACGGCAGTGATGCAGCGGTAAATACAATCATGGGTGCATATAACGGCATGAAGGTTGTTTATGTTCCTGCATCAAGATTCATTACAAAAGTTGATTTAGCAGATGGCGCAACAGGTACAGGTTTTACACGCGCAGAAGATGCTGAAAATATTAACTTCATGCTGGTTTATCCTGGTTCGGTTCTTCAGGTTCAGAAGTTTGCTATGCCAAAAATCTTCACACCTGATGAAAACCAGGACAAGGATATGTGGAAATTCCAGTTCAGACTCTACCATGATTGCTTTGTGTACGATAATAAAGTAAAAGGTATTTATCTTAATACCGCTGAGTAATAAAGGAATGGTTTTATGGAATTTATAGATTATGCTTATTATAAAGAAGTGTATTGCGGTTCGTTAGAGGAGGCAGAATTTAACAGGGTTTACCCTAAGGCCTGTGCGTATTTTTACGGCGCAACGCGCGGAAGGGTAAAGGAAAAGGATACATCAGTATGTTTTGCACTTTGTGAGTTGTGCGATATATTTTATGAAGAATCATCGCGCACAGGTTTAAAGAGTGAATCCTGCGATGGTTACAGCGTGTCTTATGCTGACACCGAAAATACATACTCTTTAGCATGGGATGTTTTGACTACATATCTGGAAACAAGCGGTTACCTTTACGGAGGAAACTGTATATGAAAAATTTAAAAACCGTAGAAGTCTACAGGTATGATGAAAAACAAAATGTGTGGAGTAAGCGTGAAATAAAAGGTGTGTTTGTTACAGGAACTAAGGATTCTTATGAGCTTTCTGATACGCTTTCAAAAAATGCAAAGGTAGTTTTGAGAGTGTTTAAAGATTTATCATGTGATGTAGAAGTTGGCGATGTGATTTCGCTTGAAAAAAGTGATAATATAAAGCCTCCTCAAAAATCATATGTAGTAGTTTCCGTTGTAAAAAACGAACACGGATATAAAACTTCACACACAAAAATCCTGTGTAAATAAATTCGGCAGAAAGGAATTTACATGGTTACAGATATTTTAAGTTATTTTAATAACTGCCCGTATCTGTCGGATTTTTATACGAATATTGATTTTTTAGGAAAAAATCAATATTCACTCTCCGTAAGCGGCAGGGGCAAAAGTCAGGTTATAAAAAAATATACTGACGGAGACGCTTTGGTTAAAAGTATTTATAAAATGCGTCTGCGCCTGCCGTACGGAATTGATAAAGAGAAAAATTATGAAAACAGTAAGCTTTGTGAAAATGTAGAAAACTGGGTAAAATTAAAAAGCTCTTTGGGCGTACTGCCGGAGCTTGTTGATGGGAAAATTCCCGTATCCATCGGTATTACATTTTTGCGTGATGGCGTTTCATATTTTTCAGATACGGCAGTTTATACGGCAGATATTGCACTTATTTATTACCAAGCTAAATAGAAAGGAAAATAATTATGTTAGGAAAGTTAATTGGAAGACATGAAAAAGTGGCTTACTACGGCGTTGTTGATACTGACGGAAATGTGGTTTATCACAGAATGTGCGGTTTTACAAAAATGGATACATCAAAAAATCCTGTTGAGTATAAAAGGCGTTATATTGATGAAAGCTTTGAACAGACAGATGTTGTTGCAATGAGTCCGTCTGTTGCGTTTTCATTCGACCGTTACAGCAAAAATCCAGTTCACGATGATATCGTATCAATTTCAGACAATGAAATTTTAGGTACAGGAGCAGTTCGTTCAATTGTTGTTGTGGACACTTCAACTGCAGATGAAAATGGGAAATGCGATGCAATAAAACGCGACTTTTCTGTTATGGTTGAATCTGAGGGAAATTCCACAGATACATACACCTTAAGCGGTACAATGAGCACTAAGGGTGAAAAAATTTTTGGAACAGCTTTAATTTCACCGGATGCACAAACCTTAGAGTTTACCGCCGATGAGTAAAGGATTTAACATACTTACAGATGCACTTCCTGATTTTGTTACACTATATGGTAAAAAATACAACATACATACAAATTTTAAAAATTGGATTCGTATTGCATGTATTTTAGAGGAAGGAGAATTAAAAAATCCCAAAAATGCAGCAGAGATTTTGAAACTCTGCTACAGGGATGCTCTCCCTCCCAATCAGGTATCTGCAATGCTTGGAGCAATGTCATTTTTAAACAGGGACACAGATTTATCTGTGTCCTCAAGTGAAAAAACAGAGAAAATTTGTTCGTTCTCTCAGGATGCATCGCTTATTTTTTCGGCTTTCTTTTCAAAATACGGTATAGATTTGGAAAAAACAGATATGCACTGGTATAAATTCTGTGCCCTTTTTGAAAGTCTTGCCGATGAAAATCCCTTTAAAACAGTGTTAAAAATAAGAACAGCAGATGAAACTCAAATTAAAAACCCTAAAGCCCGTAGCAAAATTGCTGCGCTAAAAACAAAATACAGAATTAAAAGCAGTGCAGAGGTTAATGTGGCTGATAATATAGAAGATTTATTCTAAAGGAGGGGTATTATGGAAGAAAATCAAAACATTGAAAAGCTTATCGAAGATACAGAAAAAATTGGTGAGCAAGTAGCCGAAGCTTATGACAAAGGATACCTTAACAGCTTAGTAAAAGCAAATGCAAAAGTTGTAAAAGCGTTTAAACAGAGGTATGAGGCAATAGGTTATCAACTTAAATACGGGCTTATTACAGAAGAAGAATATTATGATAAGCTTGCTTCAATAAGAGACAGATATTTTAGTCGTAACACACAGGAGTGGCATAAATACACAGAGGAAATTTATGATTACAAAATAGGTGAGCTTAATAATTACAAGAAAGCTGTAGAGGATAATCTAAACGAAATACTGGAAATAAGCAGGGGTAAATTTGATGAAATCAAAAAAGAGCAGGAAGGATACTCCGAAAAATTAAAGGATTATGCAGGAGGAAAGGGCTTTAGATCATACGAGGTTTATATAGGGAACTACTATCCCAACGGTGATCCTTTGCGCTTTGATGAGCATGTTTTAACAGACTATGAAAAGGAAATTGAAAAGCTTAAAAAGTTTAACCAGTCAATAGAGCGGTTAAAGGAAAGAGCAACTGAGATAGATCCTGAAACATTCAATACTTTTTTTTCTGAACTAAGAAACATGTCGGTTGAAGATGCACAGATATTTGCAGACCTTTTACTTAAAACAAACGAGGCTGACTTCAAAGAGTATTTTTCGCTCTATCAGGAAAGAAATGACTTGTCAGATGCAATATCTGCGTCACTCTATTCTAATGATTTTGATAACATAGCCAAAGAATTAAAAACCGAATTAGAACAGGAATTCTCTACAGTGCCAGAAGATTTCTTTGTATATGGAGAGCTTACAGGAGAGAGTTTTGTCGAAGGTTTTAAAAGCGAAGTAGAGGAACTTTTCGATGAAATAAAGTTAAATATAGATATGGGAAATACAGAAATTGGAGCACCTGAAGAAAAAACAACACATGTATTTTCTCCGACATACTATTTCTTTGGCGAAAGAGAAAAAACCTCAAGAACAAGAATGCATGCAAAAGATGATGCACTCTATCAATATATGAGGGGATTATATTAAAGGAGGAGCTATGAGACTTATTTACGAAAACGAGCGTGGAAAGGTCGTAATGCACGGAGGTGGTGGCGATGGCTTTAATATCATTGAAGTAAGAGGTCTTTCATTTCCGGACAGTGATGTTGATTCCGTGTATTACCCCAATGTTGCAGGATGCAGTGTAGAAGGTGTAACACACATGGAAAGAACCATTACTGTGTCCGGTGATGTGTATGATAAAACAAATAACAAAATAGTGCGTGCGATGAAAGTTTTTTCTAAGGATGGGATTATAACGATTTCATCAGGAGGTAAAACCAGAAAAATATCGGCTCGGTGTATAAGCTTTGAACCTAATAAAAGAAAGGGAATGTATACTCCGTTCACAGCGCAGTTTGTAGCTGATAATCCGTATTTTACAGATATGTATGAAACATGTGTAAATATAAATAAAAGGGAAGCAAAATTAAGCTCTCCTTTTGTACCTCCGTTTACAGCCTCAACAAGAAAGACAGAAGCTGATATTGTAAATCAAGGTGACAGTTCAATAGAACCAGTTTTTTTAATATCATCTTTTAATGGTGCAGTATGTCCTAAAGGAATTATAATAAAAAATCTTCAAAACGGCAATGAAATAAAGCTTGTTACTGATATAAAAGCAGGAGAAATTATTACAGTGGACATTAAAAACTGCAAAATTACAAGCAATCAGCGCGGAAACATTATTTCCTGCATTGACAACGAAACATCTATTTCCAGGTTTAGTGTGGATATCGGAATTTCTACGGTGAAAATAACAGCAGAAGATATAGATGGAGCAATTACAGCGGACTGCAGATTTAATAATAAATATATTTATGCGGTAATATGAGGAGGAAAATAATGCGCTTAGAAGATATACGGATTTACAACAAGGATTTAGAGTTAATACACATAATTCCTCGATTTGTTGCTGCTAATTGGGAAATAAAATTTTCAGAATACGGCACAGGAGAGATAGAGCTTGAACGCTCAGATGAAATCCTGAAACTTTTGGCAGGAAATCAATATCTGTTTTTGGTTCAGGGTGACATTCAATCTATAATAACGGGATACAAAATAGGGAAAAATTGTGTTATTTTTACCAGAACGCTTGAGTGGCTGCTTACGAGATTTGTGGTAAAAGAAGTTAAAAAAAGTGACGGGTTAAATGGGATTGTCGAAAATATTTTAGGTGCGTTGCCCAAAGCTTTTAATCTTAATTTTTACGGGTTAGAAAGCGATGATTTTGATATGTCAGGATACACATTTGAGCGTGCAACAGATGTTTATTCCGCTGTTAAAAGCGCAATACCTGATGTAAAATTGGGATTTTCATTTAGAGCGGATTTTAAGAATAAAGAATTTACATTTATGTTAAATCGCGCAAAGGAAAATATAGACTTGTTACTTTGCGATGAATACAAAACTTCATATGAAAGTGAGTACATCTACGATATACAGAGCAAGGCAAAAGGTGCGCACTATTATCACGATATTACATATATGGGAAGATGGGATCCCCAAAAAAACGAACCTGAGCTTTTAGTTTCTCCCGAAAACTATGGGCACTATTACATAGTCTCAAATGATGGTTATGCATTTAATAGCAATATCTCAAAGGGAGATATAATTATTTGCAAAAAAGCATCTGGAGAATTTGAAGTAACAAGCGAAGCCGAGCCGTTTTTAGTTGAAATTCCTGCTGATTCTGACGGGATTTTTTCATGGAGCATTATGCTTAACGCAAGAAATGCACATGAAGCCGAAAGTGAATTAAAGCAGATGAAAGAGTTAAATATGCTCAGTATGAAAACGAGACTGGAATATGGCACGGATTACAGGCTGGGAGACATAATAGAAACTAAGTTTTATGGAAAGGATATTGCAATTTCAGTAAAGAAACTTGTTTCTCAAATACATCTGTGGGTTGAACGCGAAGACTCAGGTTCAAATCCAACTATAATTGATATTTCAGAGGAGGAATAAAATGTCATATAAATATAGCTTTGCTGATAATGAAATTTATTCGGCAAATGACTTAAACGCTATTACAAAAAGGTTAGTGACAGCAGGCGTTGAAGATAGCTTTTCAGACGGTGTTGCTTATAATGTATCGAGATTTAACGAGGCAGGAAAACTCTTATACACATCGGGTGTAGTGCCCGAAACCTGTCTTACCCTAAAAGTGGTATCAGACGGAGAAGGAAAGATTTTAATAAACCCGGGAAAGGCTTTTTTTGACGACGGTGCGGTTATAGAAATCGAAACCGGCGGAGAGTCTCTTTCATATGTTGCGGGTGCAAAGAATTATGTATATTTAAAAAATGATTTACTAAACACAAATATGTGTTACCCTTGTTGCACAACAGATGAGCCGTCAGGCGATTATGTGCTTTTAGCAGAGATTGATGAAGAGGGAAATATCGCAGATAAACGCACATATGCTAAGGGGAAATTGCCGGGTTACGAAAGCGTTGTTGGTAATGTGATGAGATTACAGGAAACCATAGATGTTACTGTTGAAAGTCAGACAGACTATATTTCCGGAAGTGCCTCTTTTAATATAGGAGCAAACAACTTTGAGTACATACTGGTATATAGAGAATACGAGCCTTATAAAAACTATATCGGTGC
>JAZSQN010000105.1:0-7956 GCA_045537995.1 Congzhengia sp.
ATAAAGATATAAAAGTGCCGACGGGAAGAGATTTTCGCCGGTTAGATTCATGGTATTGGATAGATAGAGGGACAAAAGGTTACACAGCTATTAAGCAGCATTCAGTGACGCGACTCAATATTAGTCGTATGGATTTTGACAAATCCTGTAAGAATATAACAATTGAATATTTTGATATTAATGACATTTATACTAATATTACGACAGACCGCGCGCTGCATATTATTTTGGGTGATGCGTTTGCATTTTCCCAGACACTATTTGGAAACATAGTGTTGCATTCTGCAGCCGCTTCATATAAAGGACAGGCGATGTTGTTTTCAGCACCGTCTGAAACTGGAAAATCAACACACACATCTTTATGGAAAAAATACTATAATGATGATGTTGTGTTATTTAATGATGATACACCTGTAATTTTAGAAAAGAACGACAGTCTTTATGCGTGTGGTACACCATGGAGCGGAAAGACTGAAATAAATGAAAATGAATACTTCCCGCTAAAAGCGATAGTATTTTTAAAACAAGGAAAAGAAAACACAATCTACAAAGTTTCGACGGTAGAAGCAGTAATAAAGCTTCTTAATGAAACCAAAAAGCCTGTATTTGAGGAACTCATGGATAAGCATATGGAAATGATTGCAAATATAATAAAAAGAATTCCAATTTATGAGCTTACATGTAACATTTCAAAAGAGGCGGTTGATTTAGTGAAAGAAACTCTATTTACAGAAGATGTAAATGAGTAACGGAAGAAAAGGAGATTCATATGAAAAGAATAATCTCATTATTAATTTGTTTTGTGATGATTATGTCACTTGGTCTTTGTGTAAATGCAGCAGGTTTTAGCGATTTATCGAAAGACCATTGGGCGTATAAAAATATTGAGACTTTGGTGAACGAAGGAACAATCAATGGTTATGAGGATGGCACATTTAGACCATCAAAATCAGTAACCCGTGCGGAATTCGTTAAAATGATTGGCAAGTGGGATAAAAAGCATGCTGTAAAGTTCAATGATATTTCGGAGCAGCACTGGGCATATGAATATATTATGTGGTCAGGATTAGAACCTATTGGTAATTCGATAAGACCTGATGTAGAGATTAAAAGAGCCGATGTTATAAACTTAATCTGGAAGAGAAATGGTTCTCCTAAAAGTAATGCTGCGCCATCAGCAATTATTTCACAAGGAACAAATGCTGATGCAACATCATGGGCATATACAATTGGTTTAATGAAGGGTGATGACGGTCTTAATTTAAGACTTGACAGTTCATTAACAAGAGCAGAGGCTGCAACGCTCATTATTCGGTCGCGCGAGGTAGTTTCGGCAAATAAAACAAATAATTTCATAGATGTTGTGAGCGATGACTTATTAAAGACAGTATATGAGTCATTAAACATTTTAGGTGAAGAATATAATGAAAACAGAACATTTACATACGGTGAATTAGCTCGTATAGCGATTGATTTAGGTGCTGACGGCAGTTCGTCAAAATATTCGCCAGATGATGCTGTTGTCAGCGAATTGTTTGACCACAAATATTCAAAGGATTTCTATGCACTCTCATATAAGGTATGGGGTAAGGGAAATTACAAAAAGAACAATATTGATTCAAAAGCTAATATCCAGGATGCGGTTTCAGCATTAGTTTATGCTATGGCAAGAAGAGGCGTATCGCCAAGTGATATGTATAAGCTTAATGATTATTACTCTGACTGTACAAATGCTAAAGACACAGATTTAGAAAATCTGTATTTGACATATGCCAATACAAAAGGAATAAAGCTTTATGCGGGCAATAAATTACATGCAAAAGAAGAGCTTACAGCAAAAAAACTAGCTGCGTTATTACTTCAAATAAATGATACAATAGGTCTTGCAGTGTCATATTCCGGAACTGAAAAAAAGGGTGCGAAAATGAACACAAACCTTGCTTTGTATCCTGCAAATTATAAGGATTATCACATCACTTTAAGCGATGTTCCAGCAAGAGTATATTCATTAAAAGCAGATGGGGAAAATGCGAAGAATTATTATACGATGGCAAGTAGCTGTGCGTACATATTTACAACATATATGTCAGAGGTTAAGTCAATTGTAAAGAAACAAACCGCTTACGAGTTTGATTCAACATTTTATCCGTCTTTGGCGTATAAAGAGAATGGCAAAGTGGTATTTTGGGCAAAGATTGTTGTAAAATCCACAAAAAATGAAAGCAGTAAAGTTTCAGTAGATGAGCTGTTTAACGGGTTTTTAGGAGCCCCTACAGGAAAGACTGTTGAGACGGGACAAGAGTTTTATGTTGCCTTTAAAACATTCGGACCTTTAATGGACATATATCTTCCATATACAGGAGCATATATAAATGCAATAGTTATTCCGTAAAAAATTATGTAATTAAAATCCTAAGCTAAGGAGAAATATACAGTGGATAGACAAATTAATTTAATGGATTTATTAAGATTGTATATGAGACGCTGGTGGTACCTGGTTATGGCTATGGTACTGGGTGGAATTTTGGCAGGTATGTTTACAAAATTCTTTATAACACCAATGTACACATCTGCAGGTTCTCTTTATACAGAAAATACATCAGATGTTGTGGCTCAGAATCCGACAGATATTAATCTTGGTACTGTTACGGTTAGAAGAGAGCTTGTTACAACATATGCAGAAGTGCTTACAAGCAACATATTTTTGAAAAAGGTTGCGAGTGAAAGCGGGTTAGGTTATACTCATAACGACTTATTGAAAATGATTTCAATGACAGACAAGAATAGCACTGAAATACTTGTAGTCAGTGTTACATCAGATAACCGTGATCACGCATATATTATTGCTCAGAAAATCATGGATTTAGCGCCATCTCAGATAAGTGAAGTAGTAGAAGGCGGTAATGTAAAAAAATTGGATGAACCTGAGCGTCCTACAGCACCTTCCTCGCCTAATACTGTAAGAAATATTGAAATTGGTGTGTTTGTAGGCTTGCTTTTAAGTTTGATAGTAGTATTTGCTGTTGAAATGCTTGATAACAAGGTTAAAGATGCAGAGACATTGTCTGACTCATTTAAATATCCTATTTTGGGTGAAGTTCCTTATTTTACAACAAATGCAAAAAAAGATAAGAAAAGCAAAAAGTCAAGTAAGGATAAAGAGCCAGAAAAGAGCGAATAGGTTAGTTTTATAACTAAACGAAAATTGAGGGATATACCATGTTTTTTAAAAATTTACTTTTAACGGATGATCCAAAACAAATAAAGGATATAACGCGTGTTTCTGAAAGTTTTAAAAATATACGAGCAAACCTTATGTTTGCTTTGGCAGGAATAAAGGAAACGAAGGCTAAAATAATTCTCTTTACAAGTGCAGAGCAGGGTGACGGCAAAAGCACAACATGTATAAATGTAGCGGCTGCATATGCTGATTCTAATGCAAATGTTCTTGTTATAGATGCGGACCTTCGTCGTCCTAAAATAGCACGCTATTCGAATCATGACAGGAAAGCTAAAGGTTTATCTGACTACTTAGGTGGTTTTTGTGGGCTTGAAGATGTTATAACAAGACCTGATGGTTGTAATTTTGATTGTATTTTTTCAGGTAGAGTTCCGCCTAATCCGTCCGAGCTTTTGATGATAGAAGAAGTTGAAAAAATGTTTGAAAAGCTTTCGGAGAGATATGATTATATCTTTGTTGACACACCACCTGTTGGTATTGTTTCCGAAACAATATATTTGACGCAGTTTGTAACAGGCGTTGTGTTGGTCGCAAAGAAAGACAGTTCGCACTTTAAAGCTGTTCAGGAATCTATTTCTCTTCTTGAGTTTGCAAAAGCAAACATTTTAGGTTTTGTTATAAATGATGCTTTTGATGCAAAGGCAAAGAGATATTATTATAAGAGAAGAAGATATTACTATTACGAGTAATTGTAAGCCGCGTTATTGCGCGGCTTATTTAATTTAAAAAGAGGATTATTATGATAAAGAAAGTCATTTTGTGGATTGCCGTCATTTTTATGTCGTGTCAGATTTTTAGTTTTTCTGCAAAAACTGCAGAAGAATCCAGCAATCTAAGCAGTAAATTTGCGCAAAAAGCAGTAGAATTAATTGAAAAAGTGGTTAAAATAGAAGAAAGAGAAGAAGTGTTTGATGATTTTCACCTTATAATAAGAAAGAGTGCGCATTTTTTCGAATTTGCAGTTCTTTCCGTTTTGGTGTTTTTTCTTTGCAAAAGTTACGAGATGTCATATGGATGTAGCATCTTGATATCGATTGGGTATTGTTTGTTATTTGCTTCTGCTGATGAGTTTCACCAACTTTTTGTAGATGGAAGAAGCGGAAATTTATTAGATGTTTTCATAGATTTTGCAGGAAGTTCTGGCGGAGTTGGAATTTCATATCTTTGCACAAAGCGAATCGACAAAAAATGATTTATTTTATTATTAACAAATTGTTCATATCAGTGTAAAAAATATAGTTTATGATAGTATTGTAAAATAAGTTTGGAGGTGTCCAAAAGTGGAAGAATTCAACAAAAAAAACGAAAATGAAAATAGTGATTATGAATTTGAATCAAATAATTTAGAAAATGACCAAGAAACAGAGGATGAGAATTATACATGGTATGATGATGAATACAATCCGGCTATGAGCGGAACTGTAACTGAAAGAAATGCGTTGTCTTTGTATAAACCAAGAATTAAGAAGAAGAGAATTAAGGGAAATATTTTAGCGGCTGTTATAAGTTCTGTTGTCACAAGTGCAGTATGCTTTGCGATTTTTGCGGCAGCATTTGGTGTAAGCGGAGCACAAGCTCCTTCTGCAGATAATAAACTGTCTGTTTCTAATAGCGGTAACGGTGTGATAAAAAATGTAGTAAATTCATCACAAGGACAGGCAATGACGGTGCCAGACATATATGACAAAGTATCACCGTCAGTTGTAAGTATAGTTTGTTCTTCCGGTGGAAATAATTCACAAAGCAGCAGTGGCTCAGGAGTAATAATTACAGCAGATGGATACATTTCGACAAATAATCATGTTATAGATGGAGCATCAATTATTACTGTTAAGACAATCGCTGGCCAGAGTTTTACTGCACAGGTTGTGGGAAAAGACGCAAGAACAGATATTGCGGTTTTAAAAATATCTTCTGAACAGGAATTGCCCTATGCAGAAATTGGTGATTCTGCAGCCCTACGTGTGGGAGATATAGCTTTGGCAATTGGAAATCCTTTGCAAGAGGAGCTGGTAAGTACGCTTACTGTAGGATACATCAGTGCGATTGACAGAACTATGATTATTGATGAAAGACAAATGACGATGCTACAGACCGACGCTGCGATTAATCCGGGCAACTCAGGCGGTGCTTTGATTAATATTTACGGTCAGGTAATAGGCATTACAACAGCGAAGGCAACAGGATATGATGTTGAAGGATTGGGTTTTGCAATACCTATGAATGAGGCTGTTCCGATAATAGAGTCAATAATAAAGAACGGCTATGTTACAGGAAGACCTTTAGTAGGTATTACAGGTATTGATGTTACCGCACAGATAGCAGCGGTGAATGATTTGCCGGAGGGTGTTTATGTTGATACTGTAATTTCCGGTGGCGCTGCAGATTTAGGTGGAATAAAAGAGGGAGATGTTATCACTAAATTTGACGGAAAAGAAGTGAAGAGCGTTGATGAAATAAATTCAATACGCGACAGTCACAAGGTTGGAGATAAGATAAATGTTGTTGTTAAAAGAAACGGCACAACAGTAAAATGTATTATAACATTACAGGAAGAAAAACCGTCGTCAGATGAGACAAAAAATAGCGATAGCAATAGCACCAATAAAGGTGGATATCAGTATTTCCCTCATTCTGATTTCTTCTCATTTTTTGGTTGGTAGAAAAATGATACGATATAATAAAAAAGAGTTGGTAGTTAAGACTATCCACTCTTTTTTTGCATGATTACAACTGCTTGACAAAGGTGAACGCATGGAGTATAATGAACTTGAATTTAGAAATTGATGTTTGAAAAATCATTTAAGATTAGCAAAGAGGCAATGAGAAATGAACTTTAAAACGAAATTAAAAAAACAGAATAAAGAAGGATTAAATATAATTATAGTAGGTTGCGGAAAAGTAGGAAGTACACTTGTATCCCGCCTGTGTGAAGAGGGACACGACATTACTGTTATTGATAAAAACAAGGATGTTATTAATGATATATGCGAAACATATGATGTTTTAGGCATTGTCGGAAATGGTTCCAGTTATAAGGTCCAGATGGAAGCGGGAATAGAAAATGCAAACCTTATTATTGCGGTAACTGATTCTGATGAGCTTAATCTTTTATGCTGTACAATGGCAAAAAAGGTTGGAAAATGTTCTGCAATTGCAAGAGTAAGAAATCCTGATTACAGTGAGGAACTGCATTATCTTCGTGCACGACTAGAGCTTTCTATTATATTAAATCCGGAACTTGAGACGGCAAATGAAATTGCAAGACTTTTAAAATTTCCTTCGGCCCTTTCTATTAATGCGTTTGCCAGGGGTCAGGTGGAAATGATTACATTTAAGATTCCTGAAAAGAATATGATATGCGGAATGCCTTTATACGAATTACAACAAAAATTTCCGTTCCAGTTGTTGATTTGTGCTGTCGAGCGTAATGGCGAACTTATAATTCCTAACGGTTCATTCGTTTTGGAGGAGGGCGATGTTGTTTCATATGTATCAGATGTTAAGAATGCACATCTTTTCTTCAAAAAAATCGGACTTAAGACACATAGAGTCGCAAATTGCATGATTGTGGGAGGAAGTAAAACCGCGTATTATCTTGCAAAACAATTGACGGAGATGGGAATAGAGGTTAAAATTATTGAACGCAACATAGCAAAATGTGAAGAGCTCAGTCTTCTTTTGGACAAGGCAATGATCATATGCGGTGATGCCGGAGATGAAAAACTTTTAGACCGTGAAGGGTTTTCTCAAGCTGAATCTTTTATTCCATTAACCGGAATGGATGAAGAAAATATTCTTTTAACTCTTCACGCAAAAAGGAATCCTTCTACAAAGGTAATAACTAAAGTTAATCGTATAAAGTTTAACAAGGTTATTGATAGCTTAGAGCTTGGAAGCGTTGTATATCCGAAGTATATAACGGCTGAAACGATAATTGCTTATGTAAGAGCAAAGAAAAATTCTATAGGAAGTAATATAGAAACATTGTACCATATTTTTGGAGATAGGGCAGAAGCAATTGAATTTAAAATACAAGCAGGCTCTCCTGTTATAGGTGTACCGATTAAAGATTTGCACTTAAAAAAGAATTTGCTTGTAGCATGCATTACTAGAGCAGGAAGAGTAATTATACCCGGCGGTAATGATGTAATAAATGTTGGTGACAGAGTAGTGGTCGTTACTATGGAAAGCGGTTTTAAGGATATTACTGATGTACTTGATGAGGATTAAAACATGAACATTAGAGCTATAATATACATTTTAGGCTGTGTTTTGAGTATTGAGGGAGCCTTCTTGATTATGCCGTTTGGTGTTTCTTTGATATATGGAGAAAACCAGGCGTGGTCTTTTATGATTGTTGCTGCAATATGTTTGGCAGTTGGTGTACTCATGAAACTTAAAAAGCCTAAGAATATGGTTATATATGAAAAAGAGGGTTTTATAACAGTTGCGTTTTCGTGGGTTTTCTTTAGTATTTTTGGATGTTTGCCGTTTATAATAAACGGGGACATTCCAAACTTCACAGATGCACTTTTTGAGACAGTGTCAGGTTTTTCGACAACAGGAGCATCCATATTGACAAATATAGAGGCACTTTCTTACGGAAGTTTGTTTTGGAGAAGCTTTACAAACTGGATAGGCGGTATGGGTGTACTTGTGCTTTTGCTTGCTATAACACCTATAAAAGGCGGCGGTTCTCAGATACACATTAT
>JAZSQN010000072.1:0-6340 GCA_045537995.1 Congzhengia sp.
GCTTGTTTTTTTGTCGTTTCTTTTAATTTTTTGGGGACAAGTAATAATTCGTGAATTTAACACACAGACATATTATGAAAATTTAACCACTCTTGATGACAGGATACGGTGCGTAAAGTCGTTAGGGTGGGAAGTGGATAAAACCAGTGAGACAATAAAAAAAACATATATACCAGATGAAATGAGCGAAGAGCTTTTTTCATATAATGAAATCCAGAAAATATGCGGGTTTGACATTAGTAATTATTTAGGCTGTGCAGTAGAGATTTATACTTACAGAATAATTAATTTAAACCATGTCACACAAGAAGAGGCTTTTTTAAATATTATAATTTATAAAAATAAAATGATAGGTGGGGACTGTGAAATACCAAAACTAAAAGGCGTTGTACTTCCGGTTAAATATAGGTTTAATTAAAACGGATACTCACATCTCCTGAGCCTAAAACTACTTTTTCTCCATTGATAAGTTTAACAATAAGGTTTGCGTTATCATCAATATCTGTTGCTGTAGCATAACCTTTGTAGTTACCTGATAAAATTTCGATTTCTTTTCCTATTAAGCAAGAAGCCTGTTTATATTCTTCTGCATATGAATGTTTTTTATCTTCCCAGATGTTGTCAAAATTATTTATAAATGAGGCTACTAGATGCCATTTTTCATCTTCTGTTATTTGCCCCTTTATATTTTCTAAATTTGTTGTTTTGTATGAAAAATCCTCAGGATATCCGCCTTTAGGAGTTTTAATGTTTATACCTATGCCCAAAATCGCGTAATCTAGATTGCCGGATTTAGAAATTCCCGTTTCTGTCAGTATCCCGCAGAGTTTTTTGTTTTCAAAATATATATCATTTACCCATTTGATTTTTGATTCGATATTTAAAACTTCAATTAAGGCACGCCTCATCGCAACGGCTGCGGCAACCGTAATAAACAAAGCATCGCCAGGTAAAATCTGAGGCCTTAAAAGATAACTTAAATATACACCGCACCCTTTGGGTGAAAAAAATGTTTTTCCTAATCTTCCGCGTCCTTTTGTTTGATATTCTGAAATTAAAATAGTATCTTTTTTTGCGCCGTTTTGTGCCATTTCCTTTAAAACGGTGTTAGTTGAGGTGATTTCATCAAAATATTTTATTTTTTTGGAATTGTTTAAATATTTTTTTAGTCTTTCCAAAATAAACACCGCCTTTTTAAAGATTATATAACAGATAAAAATAAAAGTAAATAAGAATCATAAATTTCGTCTGAAATAAATATTTTAGTATAAGAACAAAAAAGGGGACAACACTATGAAAAGAAATTACTATCATAGAACAATAGTTTTAAATGACATTTTTTCAGGATATTTTACATATATCGGTTTTTTGATTGTTTTAATTTTATCGGCAGTATTTTTGCTGGGAAAGTTCAATATAAAACCAAAAGATTCATATGTTACAAGTTCGTTTAAACAAATAATGGCAATAGAATCTAAGGCATTGATAAATAAAAAAAACATCTATGATTTATTTTCGGATATTATCCCTTTGGTAAAATCAAGTGATGAAATGATGAAAAAGTATGCTGCCTTTTACGGAGGAGTAAAAAAAGAAAATAAAGACTACTCAAAAAGTGGTTTTTTAGATGGGAAAAAGGTAGAAGAAGTAGATATGTCAAAACCTGGAATAGTTTTTAATAATGCGACTACATATCCAGTTAATTCGGAAGAAATGAAAAATACAATATTAAAATTTGACAAACCTTCTGTTTTAATTGTACATACACACACATCAGAGGCGTATGCTGAATCGGATGGGGCACGGAGCAGCGATAACGAGAAAAATGTTGTAAGAATTGGCGAAATTGTAAAAGAACGCTTAGAAAACGCAGGTATAGATGTAATTCATGACATAACGCGAAATGATTATCCTGCCTATAACGGTTCATATAACAAGGCGCTTGGGATTATACAAAGAAATGTAGCAGAAAATCCTGACATTCAGGTAGTTTTAGACATACACAGGGATTATACGGCAAGAACACAGGGAGAAGATGAAATTCAGTTAAAACCTGTAGCTGACATAAACGGAAAGAAAACTTCGCAAGTAATGCTTGTTGTGGGTACTGACAACAGTGGACTTAATCATCCTAGTTGGAGGCACAATTTAGCATTTGCGGTTAAAATAAACGAAGAACTCCAAAAAGTATCTGAAAAAATCGCAAGACCTATAAATATCCGAAAAGAGAGATTCAACCAGCATATAACTTTAGGCTCACTGATAGTTGAGGTAGGGGCTGCATCAAACAGCCTTAAAGAATCTGAAAATGCAGGTGTTTTAATAGGAGATGCAATAGCTTCCGTTTTAAAAAACTATTAGAATAGAATTCCTGTTCCTTGAAATAATAAGAATAAAAAATACAGGAGATAAAAAATGAAGGTTTCAACAGATGTAAAGGAAACGAAGAAGATTTTTCACGACATTCTTCCTATAGGCAAGAGTTTTGATGTAATAGAAAGAGAAGTAATAATCGGGGAAAAGTTAAGCTATATGTATTTTATAGATGGCTTTGTAAAAGACGGGGTAGTGGCGAAATTGATTAATTTTTTACTAGGACTAACCCCTGAAAAACTTAAGGACATAAAAAACGCAAATGAATTTGTTTCGCGCTTTATAACCTATGTAGAAGTTGATGTAGACAATGATATAGAAAAAATTGTTCAAATGTATTTATCAGGCGCAACAATTCTTATTATTGACGGATTTTCAGAAGCTATAATTATTGATGCCAGAACTTATCCTGCAAGAAGTACAGAAGAGCCCGAAAAAGAAAAGGTTTTAAGAGGCTCTCGTGACGGTTTTGTTGAAACGGTTGTATTTAACACGGCTCTTCTTCGCCGTAGAATAAGAGACCCGAAATTTACAGCTGAAATAGTGAATATAGGAAATCGCTCTAAAACAGATGTTGTAATAACATATATATCAGATATTGTAGACCAAAAGATTCTTAAAAATATAAAAGAAAGATTAAAAAACATTGATGTCCGCTCACTTACTATGAATCAGGAAAGTCTTGCGGAGTGCTTAATCAGGAGAAAATGGTATAATCCGTTTCCAAAAGTAAGGTATACTGAAAGACCTGATATTGCAGCGGCATGTGTCTTAGAGGGAAGTGTTGCAATTTTAGTTGATAACGACCCGTCAGCACTTTTGCTGCCAAGTTCAATATTTGATTTCATACAAGAAGCGGATGACTTTTACTACCCTCCAATTGTGGGCGGCTACATGCGGCTTATAAGAAATGTTGTCTTTTTTTCTACAATGATTTTAACACCTTTGTGGCTCCTTTTAATTCAAAATCTGGATAAGCTCCCTTCGTGGATGCAATTTATACAGATTGCAGAGCCCAATAGTGTTGCACCTGTTGTTCAGCTTTTGCTTTTAGAGGTCGCAATCGATGTATTAAGGCTTGCTTCTGTAAATACTCCGAATATGCTCGGAAACTCACTAAGTATTATAGGCGCATTGATTTTAGGTGATTTTGCAATTCAATCGGGGTGGTTTGTGCCCGATACAATTCTTTATATGTCAATAGTTGCAATAGCAAGCTTTTCACAGGCTAATATTGAGCTTAACTATGCATTTAAATTCATGCGTATTTTGACATTAATTTTAACATACTTTCTAGACCTTGTAGGATTTATTTTAGGAGTAATTATTTCAATCACATTAGTAGCAACGAATAAAACAATAACAGGAAGGGGATATTTGTACCCGTTAATACCATTCAATTATCACGACTTTAAATATAAGTTTTTAAGGCTTAAAATCCGCTCGAGACCGAAAAAAAACTAGAATTCTCTGTAATAAAAAAGTAAAATTTTATTAATTGACTCTTAAACCTCCGTATGATATAATTTATTATGTTATAAAATAGTTTGTATTTTATAGAATAAATTATTATTACTACGGAGGTATTTTTATGAGAAAAGCAAGTAAGTTTTTAGCTTTGCTATTATCGGTTGTAATGGTGCTTACCGTTGCTATTCCTGTGGCTTTTGCAGATGAAATAGCATTCAGTGATGTTCCTGCATCACATAGATACTATGAAGCTATTACAAACTTAGCAGCAGAAGGTATTTTAAACGGTATGGGAGATGGAGCGTTTGCGCCCGAAGGAGATGTTACGAGAGCGCAGTTTGCAAAAATCATCTGCTATGCTCTTTCGGTTGGTAATCTTACATATTCTAAAGAGCAGAAATCACTCTTTTCTGATGTTTCACCAGACCATTGGGCAGCGGATAACATCAAAACAGCCTATGACCAGAAAATTATTAACGGTATGGGTGACGGAACATTTGCACCCGAAAACAATGTATTGTACGAACAGGCTGTTAAAATGGCTGTATGTGCTTTAGGTTATACAGAAGCGCAGGCAGAAAGAAATGGCGGATATCCTATGGGATATATGACTTTAGCTAATAAAGCTGGTATTTTAAAGGGTATTGCAGATGCAAAACAGCAGCAGCCCATGAAAAGAGGTGCTGTGGCTCAGCTTATCGACAATATGCTTGATGCTGATCAGATCGTAGACGGCGAAGCAAGTGGTTCTATCCGTGAAGAGATAGGAACAACCAAGAAAGTTGAAGGCCGTGCTGTTGCTGCATATGGTGTTTCAATATATTATGAAGAAACAAGCACATGCAGTAAAAATCAGATTGAAATTGAGATTGGAACAGACAGAGAAATATTTGACATCAGCGAAATCAATATAGATGTTAATGATTATCTTGGAAGAAGTGTTGTTGTTTACTATGAAGACGAAAGTGGAGTAACAATTAAGTCTGCTACAAATATTTCACTTCAGTCAAGAAAAAATGAAACAACAAAAATTGATTTTGATATGATTTATGATTATGATGCGACATCTATCGAGTATTATACAAATAGCGCGCGCACAAACACAAAGAAAGTTTATTACGAGACATCATCTAAAAACCTCGTAAATGGTGAAGCAGTATCCTCAAATTTACAGTCAATAATTGCATTAAACATAGGAAAATCAGGTAATATTACACTTGTTTGCTCAAGCGGCGGAAGCACTGCAAATGTTGCGTTTGTAAAAGTGTATGAAACACTTGTTGTAAAGAGTAAGGATACAAGAACCTACAAAATATACATTAAGAATACATTGGATTATCCTGCTTATGCAACAGGATACACATATTTACTTGATGTAACAGATAGTAACAAGCAGATAACAATTAAAAATGCACAGGGAGCAAATGTTGCATTTAATTCTATTGCAGAAAACTATATACTTTCAATAGCAGCAAGCACCACAGGAAATATTATCGAAGTACTTGTTTCTTCAAAAACAGCATCAGGTACAATCGTAGAAGCTGATTCATCAAGCGTCAAATTGGACAGCTCTTCTACAATATATAACTACAGAAGCACACCATACGGTTCAGGCGGAACGCTTTCTGTTGGTAATTATGTAACAATAGGCTTAGACGCGTTTGGTAATATTGCAAGATTTGTAGTAAGTGAAAAATATTCATATAACTACGGTTATCTTTCAGATTTGGAATATGGCTCATTTACAGATGAATATGTTGATGTAATGATTTATAAGGCATCATCATCTTCAGGAACTCCTACAGGAAAAATATACCGTTTAGCTGACAGCGTAAAGATTGATAATCAAAGATACAATGTAAGCGAAGATATGTTGACAATTGCAAGTACCTTGCAGTCAACCGCATCACAGTCTGGTATTAACCCCACGATTAGTGGTACTGCACCTACAAATGCTACATATGCGCAGCCTGTAAGATACACAGTAAACAGTGCAAATCAGGTTGATGCTATTTTGACAAATCAGGCACCTTCAACTGGCAGTGCTTCTACATCGATGGATATGCTACTTACTTATATGACAACACCTATCACATGTACAGTAGATAATACAACACTTGAGCAGTATACAATAACATCGTCAACACCTATTATCTTTATACCTGCAGATAGAGGAAGCTCATCATATAGAACATACTCTAACAGCTTCTTTGATGATGGTGTATCGTACTATGTACAGATAGCAAACTCTGTATCAAATAAACCCGGTGCAATATATGTATATGGTACAAGCACAGGTGGAAGTGCAATTACATCTACAATAACAGAAGATACTGTACCTATGGTAGTTACAAAGATTTCAGATGTAATGTATCAAAACACTGCTACAAAGAAAATTGAATTAACAAATCTTGAAACGGGTGAAAAATCCGATTGTTATGACGGTGATCATGCAGGAACAGGTGCTGTTGATACACTACTTGTTGGTGATGTTATA